>CAVHZH010000042.1:0-18658 GCA_963640395.1 Oscillospiraceae bacterium | reverse complement strand
AGCACGAAACAATCCGTGTAACCGGAGGTTCGGGTGTTTTGACACCCGAACCAATTTTTCAAAGGTGTAAAAAGGGCTTCCAGATTTCTCTGAAAGCCCCATAAACTACAGGTGTTATTTTGCATCCGGGCAATCTACGATCACACCGTCCTCATCCCAGAGGTCATGCCAGTCGTTTGCGCCTTCCCAGAGGAATACCTGTCCTTTTACGAGACGGTTGTTCTTCTCTAAGGTAGCGATCTTTGCCATCTCCTCATCGGTCAGCGGATCGCCGTCACAGGTGCTGTTGATGTTGCTCTCGTACTCCATCTCATGTACAGAGAACGGAATCGGGATCTGTCCGCGCTGAACAGCCCATTTTAAGGAAATCACTGCGGGATGGCAGTTGTGCGCCTTTGCGATCTCCTGCATCTCGGGTGTCTGCATATCTGCGATATCCTCGGGCATCATGTCACGCTCCGGTCTCTGCGGAGAGCCAAGTGGCATAAAGCCTACCGGCTGAATGTCATGCGCTACGAGATAGTCGAACAGCTCCTGCTGCTGGAAGCAAGGGTGCAGCTCCATCTCGCACATTGCGGGCTTGATACGGCACAGTGGAAGTACTGCCTCCAGCTTCGGAATGGTCATATTGGACATACCGATCTCTTTTACCAGACCCATATCCACAAGACGCTCCATTTGTCTCCATGTAGCCATAAAACGCTCTACGGAGAACGGCTTGGAGTCCGGATTTCTGGAATCTACATCACATCCGGGTGCATGATAGTTCGGGAACGGCCAGTGAACAAAATACATGTCCACGTAGTCTAACTGTAAGTCCTTTAAGCTCTTTGCGAGTGCAAGCAGCACATCGCCCTGTCCGTGCATGTCATTCCATACTTTTGTCATGATGTAGAGATCCTCTCTCTTGCACAGACCGTCTGCGAATGCACGCTTGAATACCTCTCCGATCTGATCCTCGTTGCCGTAGCAGGCAGCGCAGTCGAACATACGGTATCCTGCTTTGATGGCACCATAGACTGCATTGCTCACCTGATCGGGGGTGAAACGGTCAGATCCGAATGTACCCATACCCATGCAGGGTACTTCTTTTCCATTTGCCAGTTTGATCTTCGGCACATCTGCCGGATTCACTGCTGTCATTGTAACATCCTCCTTTTGATTATCTGATTTTTTTGATTTCTATTTGGTCGAAAAGAGCGTTCATATCTTCTGTTTCAAAATATCCCGTTTCCTCCCGCATAGCACTTGCTGCCGAGGTCGCTGACGCGAAACGCAACGCCTCCTCCGGGGTCATGCCCCGCTCAAAGCTGATCGCAAAGCCTGCTGTCATGCAGTCTCCGCAGCCTACTGTATTGACGGCATCGATCTTCGGCACGATCGCCTGATAAACACCTTCCTCCACAAACATGAGGGAGCCGTCTGCGCCCAGTGAGATCACGACGCGCTCGATACCGCTCTTTTGCAGCTCGATACCTGCCTCGATCAGCTCCTCCCTGTCTAAAATCTGTTTTCCGGTCAACAGCCGGATCTCGTCGATGTTCGGTTTGACCATATTCGGCTTTGCCTTCACGACTTCCGTCAGAAGCGCTCCACTTGTATCTACGATGATCTTTTTGCCTGCGGCCTTTGCCATTTCGACGAGCTTCGGGTACATATCGGTTCCGACACCCTTTGGTACACTGCCGGACATCGCCACGACATCGCATTTCGCGAGTAACTGGTCAAATTTAAGATAAAATGCCCGCTGTTCCTGCTCGCTCACGACCACTCCCGGCTCCAAAAACTCGGTCTGTGTCTTGTTCACCGTATCATAAATATTGATACAGGAACGACTCTCACCCTTTACCTGTATAAAATCGGTCGCCACGCCCTGCGCCTCGACTGCCTCTATGATGTAGGCACCGGCATGTCCTCCGGCAAATCCGGTTGCCAGCACCTGTGCGCCTGCGATCGTCGCGGTCTTGGACACGTTCAGTCCCTTGCCACCTGCCACATATGCACATTCCTTTACACGGTTAACTTCACCGACCTGATAATTTTCTACGACATACCGCTTATCGATCGCGGCATTGAGTGTCACTGTAAGTATCATGTTTTACGCCTCGCTGTCGATTAAGATCTTGCCCTTGACTGTTCCGGGGACAAGGTATTTTTCAAATGCCGTATCGATCTTGCTCAGACCGATCTTTTCAAAAATGAACGAGTCATCGAATTTGAGATCTCCGGTGCCGAAATAATGTGCAACCAGCTCCCACTCGTGTCCCGGGAACGGTGCGGAGTAGCTCATCCATGAACCGGTCAGCTTGAACTCCTTGCGGTTCATCTGCTCCCACTCGCTGACACCGAAGGATAATTCCTTGGTCGGCGTACCGATAAAGCAAATCTCGGCTTTGTTGGCTGCCAGCTTAAATGCCATCTTCATCGTGATCACATTCCCGGCAGTCTCAAATACATAGTCAAAGCCTCTGCCATCTGTCAGCGCCATTGCCTCATCCATGAAGTTTTCTTTTAAAGTATTGATGCCTGCGGTCGCACCGAGACGCTTACCGAGCTCCAAGCGCTCGTCAACAATATCAAATACAACGACCTTTTTTGCGCCGAAGATCTTTGCCCACTGCATCGTCATCATGCCGACCGTGCCGCCGCCGAGGATCGCTACGGTTCTGCCGCCCTTGTAATCGGTGCGTTCCAGTCCGTGCAGCGCAACGGTTGCAGGCTCGAAAAATGCGCCCTTTTCAAAGCTGACGGAATCGTCGAATTTCACTGCGTTGGACTCCGGTACGCATACATACTCGGCATAGCTGCCGAACGAATGCGAACCGATAAAATCATAGTGCTTGCACAGGGAATAATTACCCTTCTGGCAGTCCTCGCATTTCATGCAGGGAACGAGCGGAATACCCGCAACGCGGTCGCCCGGCTTTAAGCTGGTCACGCCCTCCCCAATCTCCTCTACCGTGCCGGAAAACTCATGTCCGAGAACGATCGGCGTAAAATGTGTCGTTCCCTCATTGACACGCGGAATATCCGAACCGCAGATGCCGGTATATTTGACCTTGATCAGCACCTGTCCGGCTCCCGGAGCCGGCTTTTCAATATCCTCATAGCGGATATCCTTTACACCATGTACAACTCCTGCTTTCATTTTCATTGTATGTATCCTTCTTTCTATAAATATGCTTGTAACTGTTCAATATTTTTTGTTAAAAACCGGTGTCAGCGCCTCCGACAGATCCAGATACATCTGCATGTACTTTTTGTACTGCTCATGCGCCTCCATATCCGGCTCCTGTACGCGGGTGATCTTGATCGTCTCGCAGACCGCCTCCTCAAAGCCCTCATAGACTCCGACTCCCACGCCTGCAAGGATCGCTGCGCCGAGCGTCGATGCAGTATCCGAGGTCGGCACCTTGATCGTCTTTCCGGTCACATCTGCCTTGATCTGTGTCCACAGACGGCTGTTGCTCGCACCGCCCATCGCGTTGAGCTCACCGACCTGTGCGCCAGCCTCCGCAGCCACGCGCAGATTGTGCTCGAGCGAATATGCCACGCCCTCCAGCGTCGCACGTACCATATGTCCTTTGGTCTTGTCAAAGCCGAGCCCGTAATAGACACCTTTTGCATCCGGATTCCAGATCGGTGAGCGCTCTCCTGCCATATACGGAAGGAAAATCACGCCATCACTGCCCGGTGCGATATTCTCTGCAAGTGCCGTCAGCTCATCAAACGAGCTGTCTGCACCAAACTCCTGCTTGAACCAGCGCAGCGTTCCGCCGCCTCCGACCGTGCCGCCCTGTAAGAGCCACATACCCGGTACGACATGCGCGCTGAGAATCAGCTTCGGATGTGCCAGCGCATGATCGACACAGATACTCATGCCGCCTGCCTGACCGCCCTGCTCCTGCGTCTGTCCGGGCAGATATACACCTGCGCCCAGCGTACCGCAGGCTGCATCGAGTCCGCCTGCCACGACCGGTGTGCCCTCTGCGAGTCCGGTCAGCGCGGCAGCCTCAGCCGTCACCTTTCCGACCACATCATGGCACTCGTACAGCTCCGGGATCTGGTCTGCGGACAGCCCCAGCTCCTTTGCCAGAGCCGTATCGACCGTACAATCCTCCATTTTTATGAAATGTACTCCATAGCCCTGTGAGACATCCATGCTCATCGCGCCGGTAAGCCGGAATGCGATATAGCTGTTGCTCTGCATGAATTTGTCTGTCTTTTTATAAATATCCGGTGCTTCTTCCTTAAACCAGAGCATCTTCGGTGTCGTGTAGCTCGGCAGGAAATCATTGCCTGCCACCGAAAAGATCCGCTCAAAGCCGACCCCTTTTTTTACTCTGTCACAGATGTCCCGCGCGCGGGTATCCATCCAGATCGGTGTGCATGCCAACGCATTTCCGTCCTTGTCTACCGGGATCGCAGACCAGCTCTGCCCGTCGATTCCGATACCTGCGATGTCCGTCGCTGCGATGCCGCTCTTTGCCAGCACATCCTTGATGCCGTCGCAGATCGCATGCCACCATTCGTCCGCATCCTGCTCCACCCAGCCCGGATGCGGGTAGTAGAGCTGATACGGCTGGTTGGACTGTGCCACCACATCTCCGCTCTTTTCAAATATCGCTACCTTACAGGCACTGGTACCGATATCTATTCCCAATAAATATGTTCCCATGTTTTTCTCCTGACATGAACTTTTCTTGTTTTTTCACTGTTTTGACGCTACAGACAGCCAGTCATCCATGTTCCAGCCGTCTCACGGACTTTCCGGTCATGACCTCCGTCTGTAAATACAGCTCCTCCGGTGTGCCCTGCAGCGCTGCCTCTGACTGTTCGAGCCGTCTGAGCATCGTGTCTGCCGCCTGCTTTGCGATCGCCTCCGTCGGCTGTGTGATGATCGTCAGCGTCGGGTGCAATGCCCTTGCAAATTCGCGGTTATCAAATCCGATCACCGAGATCTGATCCGGTATACTGATGCCGCGCTCGTTCAGCGTGATCATCGTACCCATCGTCATTTCGTAGTTGGCGGCAAATACCGCCGTGACCTCCGGGTGCGTATCCAGCAGATGCCCCATACCTGCCACGCCGCCGCGGATCGTATAATCCGTATGTATGACCAGCCCCGGATCAGGTGTGATCCCGGCACTCTCCAGCGCCAGCTCATAGCCCTGATAGCGTTCCCTCGCGGTATAGATATCCTCCGGACCTGTGATCATGCCGATCCGCCTGTGTCCGTGTTTGATCAGGATATCGACCGCCTTTTTTGCCGCATCCCGGTTATCGACCAGAATGCTGTCACACGCTAACTGCGGCAGCTTCCGGTCTATGATGATGATCGGCTTTTTCGCCGATGCAAACTGCTGTAAATGACCTCCGGTCGAATCGACCGGCATATTGATAATCCCGTCCACGCGCTTGCGGTACAAAAATTCGACTGCCTCGCGCTCCAACGCCTTATCGGTTCTGCAATCGCATACGATCGTCGCATATCCGTGTTTCCTCAGAATATCCTCCATACCGGTAATGATCTGCGTACAGAAAAGGTTGTTCAGCTCCGGGATCACGACCCCGATCGTATGGGTGCGGTTGGTCTTTAACCCGCGTGCGACCTCGTTCACCTCAAAGTTGAGCTCACGGATCGCTTCTTCGATCTTCTCGCGGTTTTTCTCACGGACATTACCTCCGTTTAAGTAGGAGGAAATCGTCGCAAGCCCAAGCCCCGTCCGATTTGCAATGTCCTTAATCGTGGCAGCCATCAGATCGCTTTGCCGTCACAGCCGCAGACCTTCATGCGGTTTTTCACAAGCTCTGTCACTGCTGCCATACCTACTTCACCGTACTTCTTCGGGTCAAAGGTATCCGGCTTTTCTTTGTATAATGCCTTGCCTGCATCGGTATATGCCACACGCAGCTCTGTCGCAAAGTTTACCTTGCAGATACCGCGCTTTACACAGTCGCTGACATCCTCATCGGACAGCCCGCTGGCTCCGTGAAGCACGAGCGGAACATCTACGACCGCACGGATCTCTGAGAGACGCTCCTTGTCAAGTACCGGAGTACCTACATAGAAACCGTGTGCGGTTCCGATCGCTACTGCGAGGGAATCGATGCCGGTCTTTTCTACAAACTCCTTCGCCTCCATCGGATCGGTATTCGTATCTGCGACTGCCTCATGGTCATCCTCTTTTCCGCCGACCTTTCCGAGCTCTGCCTCTACCGGGATATTGTTCGGATGTGCCACGGATACGACTCTGGCACTCACATCGATATTTTCCTCAAACGGGAGCTTTGATCCGTCGATCATAACGGAGGTATATCCCTCCTTGACTGCCTGTACAGCCAGCTCAAAGCTGCTGCCATGATCTAAGTGCAGACATACGGGCACGCTGGCATTTTTCGCCTCTGCTGCCACCATTGCGACAAACATCTCAAGGCTCGCATACTTAACGGTCGAAGGTGTTGTCTGGATCATGACCGGTGCCTTTAATTCCTCGGCAGCCTTTATGATCGCTTTCACCATCTCCATGTTCTCGGCATTGAATGCTCCGACAGCATATCCACCCTTCTGGGCATCCAGTAACATCTGTTTTGAAGTAACTAAAGGCATCTCTTTTTCCTCCTCCGGGCTTATGTTTCCCGTACTGTTCCTGATTGTTCGTTGTTTCTTATAATTCTTCTGATTTCCAGAAACCGAAACGTTTCGGTTTCTCTGTTGAAATAATCGTACAATACTTACCGTCTCTTGTCAAAGGGTTTTTACAAAAAATGCAACTTGGTGAATATTGTACGATCATGCCGTGAAAATCATTCTATTTTCATCGCTTCTCCGACGATTTTTTACCGGATCTTACAGCAGCTTCTCCATGCAGGTCTTGTACGGCACGAGTCCCATCGCGTCATAAAACCGGCGTGCGGAGGGATTGCACTCCCACACATTGAGCGTCACATTGTAACAGCCGCTGTCCCTTGCAAAGTCGAGCACATGATTATAGATCTTACTGCCGATATGCTGTCCGCGGATGTTTTCATCCACACACAGGTCGTCGATATAGAGCGTGCGGATCGGCGTCATAACCTCATCATTTTTGTACTGCTGGAACAAGCAGAATGCATAACCCATCACCTTATCCTGCTCATCCACACCGACAAAGATCGGACGCTCATCATCCATGATGATAGTGAGCAACTGGTCGTCATTGTACTTTTTTGCGTTTCCCTTAAAGAGATCCGGGCGACCGTTGTGATGTACACCCGCTACCTGATACAACAGACGGTTGATCCCGTCCAAGTCTGATTGTTTTGCCCTTCTGATTTTCATTTATCTAACCTCCACAAATTTATCTATTGAGCATTCCCTTCCGGCTAATTTTTCCCGGTCGATCCGAAACCGCCGCGGTCTGCTCCCTCGAGCTGATCTACCTCGTCAAAATGGATCTGTGGCTGGTTCTCCACAATGCGGAACTGGCAGATGCGGTCGTTCGCATGAACGATCGTGTCCCTCGTCGCATATGCCGGCCAGCGCCAGATGTCATTCTGCCCGCAATAGGTCTGGTCGATGATCCCGCAGGAATTCGTCTGGAGCAGACCATAATTTTTAAAGGTGGAGCTGCGCGGCACGACATGTGCCTCATAGCCCTTCGGCAGCTCCATCGACACGCCCAGGTTCACGAGCTTGAACTCGCCTGCATGAAATTCCACATCCTCTGCGGCACGCAGGTCGATCCAGTCGGATTTGCCGTCAATATAAGTAAGTTTGTCGATCGCATCCGTATGATAGACGATCTTTATTGTTTCCTGTTTCATGTCCTATATCTTCCCTTCTAAATTCTCTTTTCATCCATGCGCCGAAACCGCGTGTCATTTTTTCTGTTTTAACGAAAATTTGCTCTCGGTTCCGTTCATCAGCCGTCCGATATTCGCACGGTGACGCACGATGCCGAGCGCCATCACGACCGCCGCCAATATGTACACCTCGGTCAGATCCGCACCGCTAAGCCCCAGCCAGCCCATTTGTCCATAGATAAGCATCTGGACAAAAAAGCTGATGCACACGAGAATCGACCCGAGGGAAACGTACTTCGAGACTGCTACCGTCACGGCAAAGATCGCAAGGCAGACCGGCACGCAGATCGGGCAGACCGCAACCATCAGTCCACCGGTGCAGGCGATTCCCTTGCCGCCGCGAAATTTCATAAAAATCGGGAAGTTGTGTCCAAGGATCGTGCCAAGTGCCGCATAGTATTCGAGTACCTTGACATTGACCGATGTATTGCCGTGATAGACCGCCCACACGATCAGCACCGACAAAACGACCTTAAACACATCCCCAAGCAGTGTGAGGATGCCTGCCTTGTAGCCGAGATTGCGGTAGGTGTTCGTCGTGCCTACGTTCCCGCTGCCGACCTTGCGCAGATCGACATGCTGTGTCTTTCCGTAAAAAAATCCGGTGAGAAAATGCCCGCAGGCATATCCGATCAGGATCGATATCAAGCGAGGTAACATAGCAGATTACTCCTCCTTCCGCTCACGGACAATAAATTTCAAGGACGTACCGCGGAAACCGAACGCATCCCTGATACGGTTTTCCAGATAGCGCACATAGGAAAAATGTGCCAGCTCCTTGTCATTAACAAAAATGACAAATGTCGGCGGCTTCACGGACACCTGCGTCACATAGTAGATCCGAAGCCGTTTGCCCTTGTCAGTCGGTGGCTGCTGCATCGCAACTGCCTCTGCCACGATCTCATTTAACACACCGGTCGCAATACGCATCGAATTATTTTCGATCACCATGTCGATCATTTCATAAACGTTCTGTACGCGCTGTCCGGTCTTTGCCGATATAAACATAATCTCCGCATAGGATAAAAAGCTAAGGATCTGCCGGATCTTCTCGGTCTGGCGGTAAATCGTCTTATCATCCTTCTCGACCGCATCCCATTTGTTGACCATGATAATAATGCCCTTGCCACGCTCATGTGCGATACCCGCAATCTTGGCATCCTGCTCGGTCACGCCCTCCGTGCCGTCGATCATGAGCAACACCACATCCGCACGCTCCACGGCGGTCACAGCACGTATAATGCTGTAGCGCTCGATCTCCTCTTTGATCTTATTTTTGCGGCGCAGTCCCGCCGTATCGATAAATACATATTCTTTTCCGTGATATTTGACCGGCGTATCGATCGCATCACGCGTCGTTCCCGCGATGTCTGACACGATCACGCGGTTATCTCCGGTCAGACGGTTGACCAGCGAGGATTTGCCGACATTCGGCTTACCGACAACAGCGATCTTCGGACGGTCATCCTCCTCATCCACGCCGCTGCGATCCGGAAAATGCTTCACGACCTCGTCAAGCAGATCACCGAGTCCAAGCATGGATGCCGCAGAGATCGCAAACGGCTCACCCATGCCGAGGTTGTAAAACTCATAGACATCCATCGACATTTTGTCAAAATTATCTACCTTATTGACTGCCAGAATGACCGGCTTGTGCGAACGGCGCAGCATATCCGCGACCTTTGCATCCGCGTCCTGCATGCCCTGACGCACATCGACCAGAAAAATGATCACATCCGCCGTGTCGATCGCGATCTGTGCCTGCTCACGCATCTGTGAGAGAATGACATCCCCGCTGTCCGGCTCAATACCGCCGGTATCGATCATCGTAAAATTATAATTCAGCCAGCTCACATCCGCGTAGATCCGGTCGCGTGTCACACCCGGTGTGTCCTGAACGATCGAGATCCGCGAGCCTGCCAGCGCATTAAACAGTGTTGATTTTCCTACATTAGGACGGCCTACGACCGCCACGATCGGTTTACTCATGTTCTATATCTCCTATCATTGCGTATAGCAAATCTGCTCCGCTTGATTTTACAATATCTATCGGTACTTGTAAAGTTTTTTCCAGCTCTGCAACAGTCATGTCATCAAGGAAATCCTGCTCTGCCGTGCGGACGACATTGCACGGCAGCAGCAGCCGCTCACCGAGCGGAACTGTCGACAACTGCTTTGCGAGATCCTGCCCGGTCAAAAGCCCGGACACCGTAATGCGCTCCCCGAAAAAATCATTGCGGATCGCATACACATGTATCGTCACCTTCGGATATTTTTCATGCATCTGCTCCACCAGATGCTCGATCTGAGGCGCTGCCAGACGACCGGTTGCGAGCGCTATCTCACGGGTATACTCCGGATCTCCGGGTGTTGCATGTAACGCCTCCGCAAACTCCTCGCGCAGCAGCCGCAGCATACCGACACCGTTTTCGAGCTGGATATAACCGTCATAGTTATCCTCCGGCGGCAGCGGACGCTCCGCCAGCAGATACCACTCATCACTCGCATGGACAAAATGCGTACCGTGCGCCTCCATGCTCTGCTTCTGGCAGCCGTGGATCAGATCCAGCACCGCACAGGCATCCTCCTTCGTAAACGGTTCTAACGGATAAAGCCCTTCCCGGTACTTTGACAGCCCGACCGGAACCACCGACACGCTCTCCATATACGGCTGATACTTCATCAGGTCGCGGATGCTGCGGGCGAGTTCCTCCCCGTCATTGACACCCCGACACAACACGATCTGACCGTTCATACGGATGCCCGCCTCATATAAAATATCCATTTTTTTTAATGCATCACCGGCAAACCGGTTGTGCAGCATCATGCACCGCAGCTTTGGATTTGTCGTCTGCACGGAAATATTGATCGGATCGAGCCGGTAGCGGATGATACGGTCTATATCCTTCTGCTTCATATTCGTAAGCGTCACATAATTGCCCTGCAAAAAGGATAGTCTCGAATCATCATCCTTGAAGTAGAGCGTATCCCTCATGCCGGGCGGCATCTGGTCGATAAAACAGAAAATACATTTATTGGAGCAGGAGCGGTAATCGTCCATCAGTCCGTTTTCAAAGGTGATACCCAGATCCTCATCGGCATCCTTCTCGATCTCCAGCTCCCACTGTTCCCCGTCCGGTTTTTCCACGAGCATGACCAGATATTCATCCTCGACCATAAAATGATAGTCGAAAATATCCTCTAACGGCTGCCCATTGATCTCTAGGATCACATCGCCCGGCGCAAGCTCCAGCTCCTCGGCAATACTGCCCTCCGCCACCTGTGCGATCCTGTGCGTCTGTTTATTCATTACTTTTTATTCCTTAAATTGTTCTCAAATTGTAAAAAAGAATCCTGCCCGGAGGGCTTTTATTTCATAGGACGCAATTTCCTATGAAATAAAATAACCCCAATGCACATAGCATCGAGGTTATTTTAACATATCTTTACGTGTTTATTCAACCTTGAAGATCTTCAATTCCTTTGATCGCACCGATCTGCTCCAGTGCCTGAATCAGATTCGTACAGTGAGCATTGAGATATACGTCCCAACAGCGTGTTACCACACCGTTGTTCTGCTTGGCACCGCTCAGACTGTATGCCAACGAGCTGCGCTCCGGATAACAGATCTTTGACAGATCATCCCTCGTCTCAAACTGTAGCTGCAGGGTCGCAGAAAACGGATCTGCCGAAGCGTTTTCCAGTGTCAGTGCACCTGCTTTCACGTCTGCCAGCCATGCATCGTAAATCAACTGGCAGTCTTTCTCCGAAGCGATTGAAATATTCTGCGAGCTGTCATAATACTGATCCTCAGCGTCCTTTGTGTATACCGGCAGGCTCAGTCCCACATAGCTGACCTTCCAGTCCAGATCCTTATAATTGAGTCCAAGCACAGCGCTCAGACTGCCATCTACATCTTCCGACACCTTCCGAAGCTGCTCGTGGAACTGCTCACCAAACTGCTGATCCCTGATAAGCACAGGATAGTTGCGCTCCACATGTTTTCCATTGTTGAGTGTGTAGTCTATGGACACAAACCTGCTGAAAGCTACGGTGGAATCGTCCGTTGCATCCACCAGCGAATAGCCTGTGCCGTCCGTATTCTTTTTTTGTACATCCAGATTGTCTACGATCATCTGATGCACTGCTGCCACCTCTGCGATATGTTCGGCATCCCCAAAATCGACCTCCCCGGCATCGCAGGACAAACTGACCATCGCGACCTCCTCGGTCTTGGGGACGTAACCCTCGACACCAAACATATCAAAATGAAGCACGCCGACACCGGCTAACAGTACCGCAACACAGAAAACACATTCCACGACCAGTCGTTTATGAAAGACGCGGAAGCTCTTTTCAACAAACATCTCCGATGCAAAAAACAGTATGATACTGAATATGAGCAGAGCAATCACAAACCGGGCAATTCTGGCATTCCAACTGACATAGCTGTCGTCGATCAGATAGGTCACGAACAAGGCACAGCCGATACCGCCGACCAATACTACGCCCCAGCGGAATACCGGAGCTGTCCACTTCATCGAGAGAAAATCACCGGCGCACTCGATCCGTCTGTGACGGTAGATCCACCATGCCAGGACGGCAAGAGCCACACCAGCCACCATATATGCCACCAGTATCGCGATACCCTGTGTCCGGCAGACCGTCGCGTTGTCATTGACATGGAAGCCGACCCAGCGCATAAGATACCACAGCGGGAACAGCGGATTTGCCTTTTCAATGATATTTCCATCGACACCATAGAAAAACAGGTTGCCCATGCTGTTGATCAATACGATGACTGCCATATACAAAAAGCTCCAGATCAGATAAAACAGTCCGGCAGCCAGCACCTGTCCGGTAAACATCACCATGAGCACCGCAAAGCTGTAGAAAAACAGCGTCTCACCGGCAGTAATGCCAAACCACGCCCATACGATCCAGATCGTTTCCGCCGCCTTACCGAGAATGATCAGGTTCGTAAACAGCGCTCCGAGAAATTGTGCCGTCAATAACAGTGCCAGTCCGGATACATAGTTTGTGACAAACAACTGCGTGCGCGTCACCGGAAACGAATGGATCATATTCGCACTGCGGCTCTGGTACAGATAACTGAACACTGCGATTGCAACGACGATCGCCGCGATAAAGATGCTGACCGTTTCTGTCATTTCCGCAAAATGATCCATCACGACCGCCGAAACCGTCCGGTTGCTGTCATAATACATCAGATGGCCAAACTCCGTGTAGATCACCAGTGGATGAACAACCAGCAGATAGATCAGATATACCAATGCAAAGGGCCAGAAGCATGTCAGGTTCTTTTTAAATATCGTTGGATTAAAAAAGGAAATCTTTGACTGCATAGTCCACACCTCCCAGCTCATAAATAAAAATTTCTTCCAGTGTCAGCGGCAGCACATCCAGCAAAATCGGATTCATCGCTGCCAGTACCTTTTGTGCCTCTTTCTGATCGCTCTTGACGATCAGTGTATGGACACGCCCGGCAGTCGTCTGATGCAGCACCTTGAGATGTTCAGGCAATGCAGACATCTCACCGTCAAATGCGACCTGTACCTTTGTGACGCTGCCCTGCAGATCTGACAGAGAGCGCTCAATTAAGATCTTTCCATTGTCCATGATACCGACATGGTCGCAGACATCCTCCAGCTCACGCAGGTTGTGTGACGATACGAGAACCGTCGTTCCGTGCTCTGCCACATCGCCCATGATGATGCTCCAGATCTGGCGGCGCATCACGGGATCGAGCCCGTCTACCGGCTCATCTAAAATGAGCAGCTCCGGTCTGCAGCAGATCGACAGCCAGAAAGCTACCTGCTTTTGCATACCTTTCGACAGACTCCGGATGTTGCGTCTGACATCCACTGCCGGAAAACAATCTGCAAGTGCATAAAACAGATCGACATCAAACCTTGGGTAAATACCCCCGTAATATTTCATCATATCAATCGTATTCGCCTGTAAAAAATAAAAGATATCATCCGGGATATAGGCAAATTTTGCTTTTACCTCCAGATTCTCATAAACCGTTTTTCCGTCGATTTTGATCTCGCCCAGATCCTGACGGTAGACACCGGTAATATGACGGATGATCGTGGACTTTCCGGCTCCGTTCGGTCCGACGAGTCCGTATATCGCGCCCCTTGGTACATGCATATTCAGATGGTTCAGCGCGCGGAATCCATCAAAATCCTTTACAACATCGTTAATCCGGATCATTGCTCATCCCCTCCTCCTGCTATCTTTTCAATCCGTCTGATCAGGGCATCCTTATCCTCTGACAGATACAACAGCTCTCTTACTATTTCATCGAACTCCTTCAGCAATGTTTCGTTCCTCCTTCCAGCCACATCCGCCTGCTCCGCTGCAAAGCTGCCTTTGCCGGACACGGTATAGATGTAACCCTCGTTCTCCAGCTCACGGTATGCCCGCTGGATCGTGTTCGGATTGATCGCCAGCTCGCCCGCCAGCTCACGCACACTAGGCAGCTTTTCATCCTTTGCGATCGCACCTGTGATGACCAGCCTGCGCAGGCCATCCCTGATCTGCTCATAGATCGGTTTGGCATCGCGATAGTTCAGTTGTATCATGCACGCTCCTCCTTTCCTGTTTTTTATTCTTCTTCCTTCTTACGCTAACACAACGCTGCTCTACCGATGTTCCTGTGTACTAGGTGCACTGCGTGTATCACCTGTATTAGTTGTGTTAGTACAGTTATATCATGTAATACAGTGTTTGTCAATAAGAATTTTGTAAGAAAGAATCCTGCTTTGCAGGATTCTCCGCCTGCGGCGGGTCGCTTTAGCGACATCTACATATCCGCCGTAGTGCGATCCTGCCCGGAGGGCTTTTATTTCATAGGACGCAATTTCCTATGAAATAAAAAAAGAGTCGCTCGCGACTCTTTCGCGCCCGAGCGGTATGCATAGCATATACTTCAGATTTGCTCCGACCGAAGTGCTAACGTAGAAGTGCATCCTTGCGGAGCATTTTGTATGATAGGAATTTCCTATCATACAAAATGGCAGCAGGTCAAATGACCTGCTGCCTGTACCGGGCGCTCCATGCTTCCTCCTGCTGATTCATGAAACTATTCCCCAAATATGATTCTTCTATAACTGCGTCTCGACAAAAATATCGTAAATAGAACGGATCGCACGCTCAAAATCATCATTGCTCACTCCGATGATGATATTCAGCTCGCTCGATCCCTGATCGATCATTTTTACATTGACCTGCGCATGTGCCAGTGCCGAGAAAATCCTGCCCGCCGTACCGCGTGTCGATTTCATGCCACGTCCCACGACTGCGACAAGTGCCAGACCGCTCTCGATCTCGATCGTATCAGGCTCCGCATACTTATGGATTGCAGACAATACCTGCTGCTCCTTGCCCTCGAAATCCTGTCTCTGGACAAATACAGTCATCGTATCGATACCGGAAGGCATATGCTCAATCGAAATATTGTTATCCTCAAATGCCTGTAAAACCCTGCGGCAGAATCCGACCTCGGAATTCATCATGTCCTTATCGACATTGACTGCCACAAAATCACGCAGACCTGCGATACCGGTGATCGTATACTCCGGCTGGTGACAGGTGCTCTCCACGATCATCGTACCGGGATCCTCCGGTGCATTTGTATTTTTAATATTGATCGGAATGCCCTCCTTGCGTACCGGGAAGATCGCGTCCTCATGCAGCACGCCTGCGCCCATGTAGGAAAGCTCGCGCAGCTCTTTGTAGGTAATCGTATGAATGACTGCCGGCTTGTCAATGATCCGGGGATCGGATACCAAAAATCCGGATACATCCGTCCAGTTTTCATAGATCGTTGCATGTACCGCACGCGCTACGATCGAGCCGGTAATATCAGAGCCGCCACGTGAGAAGGTATGTACCGTTCCATCCTCCTTTGCCCCATAAAATCCGGGAATAACTGCATTCTCGCTGTGCTCTAACCGTGCTGCGAGAATCTGGTTCGTTTCATCCGCAAGGAAATTGCCCGCATTGTCAAAACGGATCACCTCTGCCGCATCGATAAATTCATAGCCGAGATAAGCTGCCATGATCATACCGTTTAAATATTCCCCACGGCTTGCCGCATAATCGGTACCGGCTTTATTTTTAAAATTCTTTGCAATCGTCTGAAATTCTTCATCCAGTGACAGGGTCAGATCCAGTCCCTTGATAATGGAATCATAGCGGTCCTTGATCTTGCCGAGCTTTCCGGAAAACTCTTTTCCCTCCTCTGCGATGCCGTAGCATTCATAGAGCATGTCTGTGACCTTGGTGTCCTTTGCATTCCGTTTTCCCGGTGCGCTGGGTACAACGAATCTGCGTGTTTCGTCTGCGCGGATAATTGCACCGACCTTCTTGAACTGCTCCGCACTGGCGAGGGAGCTGCCGCCAAATTTCACAACCTTAACCATTTTCTTTTTCTCCTTTATATATATCTCTCTAAGGAAATGCTGATTAAATCATCATTTCCTTAGACTCTCTGAGAGATCGCACGGATTTGCAAGGGAATTTACTGCTTCGCAGCGCAAATCCGGCGTGGGAAACGCTTTAATCAGCGTTTCCCTAAAAAAGTATCTTTCACAAATCCCTAATATACTACATTTATCGGCAAAAAGCTATCCCTTTATTTCACTTGTTATAAAATTTTTGTAACAGTTCAGCCCGCGCCATTCGCAACGACGCCTAACGGCGTTTTCCCACTGCTGCGCAGTTAACTTTGCTCATAATCGGGCGCTCACCTCATCACCTGCAAAATGTGTTCATTCATGCAAGCATGATTCACACATTTTTGTAGGTGATGACCAAACTGTTACAAATTTTTACAAAAGCTCCTCATCCGGCAGCAAAATCACCGTTCCTTCCGCCAACGACTCTTTCACGTTGATGATCCTCTGATTTTCCGAGCCTCTGAATTTCAACGAAATATTCTTTTTTTCTGCTACAAACCTGCCGTCTACCAGCACATCAATGAGCGAGAGGATCTCATCCGTAATGTCAATGCGCGCATGACCCGCTTTCCACAACTGCCCATCCAGCGTATAGCCCGAGTAGACCCAGATCGATTTGTGCGGATACCGCTCTCGGATGGCGCGGTAAAGCGGCAACAGCTCCCTCTGGTTTTCCGGCTCAAACGGCTCGCCACCAAGCACGGTGATCCCCCTGATATATCCCGGTTCGAGCGCCTGCAGAATCTCCGCAGCCACCGCATCCGTATATTCCTTTCCATAGGTAAAATCCCACGTTTCCGGATTGAAGCAATCCTTGCAATGATGCCTGCAGCCCGACACAAACAGTGAGACACGCACCCCAGGTCCATTTGCAATATCCGTCTTTTTCAACGCGCCGTAATACATCTCTCTCCCTCCAAATGCTAAAGTGAACTGATGTGTCAGTACACTAGTATACCGTTTTTGTATTACCCATGCAAGTAATTGACAGATATTTTGTTTTCCGCTATTATTTTAAATAAAGAAAATTGGTAACTATTCAGGACAGATCGAAGCACTTGCTGCTGAGGTTCTACACTTCGTTTCGGTCCGAGCTAAACAGACATCCCCTGGATGTCTAGCTCCGTAAGAACATGATTCAGATATGCAAAAATCCCATTGCGTAGCAATTTTGCATGGATTTTTGCATCGAACTGTGAAGGTACTGAACAGTTACGAAAATTGTAATTAAGGAGATGCTACAAATGAGTTTTAACTATCTACGTCAGATTCCCTCGCCCGGCGAGATCAAGACACAATATCCGCTGTCCGAGCGGCTGACTGCCATAAAAAAAGACCGCGATCAGCAGATCAGCGATATTCTCACAGGAAAGGATGACCGGTTTTTAGTCATTATCGGACCCTGTTCCGCAGACAGCGAGGATCCGGTCTGCGAATACGTCAACCGGCTGGCAAAGGTGCAGGAAAAGGTCAAAGACCGCCTGCTCCTAGTTCCCCGTATCTACACCAACAAACCCCGTACCACCGGAGAAGGCTACAAAGGCATCGCCTCCCAGCCCGACCCCGAAAAAGCGCCTGATATGATCGCAGGTCTTATCTCGGTACGGAAAATGCATCTGCGCGCGATCGCCGAGAGCGAGCTGACACCCGCGGATGAGATGCTTTACCCCGAAAACTGGGAATACGTTTCCGACCTGCTCTCCTATGTAGCGATCGGTGCCCGCTCTGTCGAGGATCAGCAGCATCGTCTGACGGTCAGCGGCTTTGATGTGGCTTCCGGAATGAAAAACCCTACGAGCGGCGATTTTTCTGTCATGCTCAACTCCGTATATGCGGCACAGCATCCGCACCATTTCACGTTCCGCGGCTACGAGGTCGAGACGACCGGAAACCCGCTCACACACGTGGTACTGCGCGGCGCTGTCAGCAAGCACGGAAATACCGTCCAAAACTATCACTACGAGGACATTATGCGACTGTCGGATATGTACAATGAGCGCGATCTGGTCAATCCCGCCGCGATCATCGATGCCAACCATTCCAACTCAGGCAAAAAATATGAGGAGCAGGTGCGCATTGTCAAGGAGGTCATGCACAACCGCCAGATTTCCGATACGATCAAGGCATTGGTCAAGGGCGTGATGATCGAGAGCTATTTAGAGCCCGGCTGCCAGAAGATCGGTGACCATGTATACGGCAAATCGATCACCGATCCGTGTCTTGGTTGGGACGCATCCGAAAAGCTGATCTACGAGATGGCGGATCTGACTTAAGGAAATGCTGATTAAATCAGCATTTCCTTAGCAGCCTCCGGCGGATCGCAC
>CAVHZH010000041.1:0-18675 GCA_963640395.1 Oscillospiraceae bacterium | reverse complement strand
ATTTCATAGGAAATTGCGTCCTATGAAATAAAAGCCCTCCGGGCAGGATCGCACTACGGCGGATATGTAGATGTCGCTAAAGCGACCCGCCGCAGGCGGAGAATCCTGCAAAGCAGGATTCTTTTTTATTGCTCCTCATCATATACCAGCAAGTCGTTCGGCGTACAGCAGAAAATCCCACACATAGCATCCAGTGTTTCGTAGCGGATGGATTTTGTCTCGTTTCGAATCATTTTATTGAAATTCTGATAGCTCATGCCGAGCTGCTTGTATAGCCAATATTTTGTTTTGCCCTGCTGTTCCAATAGGGTGAGCGCATCTAATTTTATCATACCTCATGCCTCCGTAATATCTAATGTTGTTACTGTTCACTCGTACCTCGTTCCGGTAACAATTCGCAGGCTCATTTGAAATTTTGGTTCGGGTGTCAAAACACCCGAACCTTCGGTTACACGGATTGTTTCGTGCTTTGCACTCCCACAATCCTACTTCAATTCGGATTCCCGTGGTGCTTTCGCCCCACTTCATCCTCATTGAAGGGCGTGTCATAAACTCCATCTCCCACCGACATGCAAGCATGTCGTGGAAGATGAGTTTTGAAACTGCAACCAATTTTGCTTCGCAAAAGAGCCTGCTCACTCCTGAATCAAGTTCTTGCGCAGCCTGACAGCAAGTGTCTGGCTGCTGGATGAACAATAACCTAATGTTTACATGTGGCAATGGTATATGAAATAAGTACTTGAAATATAGACTAATGCATTATATAATGTAAACATCAGATAGTTCTAAAAGAACTATCAGTATACTAGCGGAAAGCTACGATAAAATCAGAGGAGGAATTGAAATGAAGAAAAAGATTATTGTATTTATGATGGCTGCGATGGTCATGTGCTCCGT
Organism: Oscillospiraceae bacterium; assembly: GCA_963640395.1. Classification (GTDB taxonomy): domain Bacteria; phylum Bacillota; class Clostridia; order Lachnospirales; family Lachnospiraceae; genus W0P33-017. The sequence goes on along the minus strand of CAVHZH010000041.1, from coordinate 17,778 downwards.
GCCGACCGTGAGCTTTGCTGACGGAGGTGAGAGCAAAACAGAGCAGAATAATGATCCGGCAGAGTCGAACGTTGATGATGACGAAGAAGAGAATAATAACGATGATGCTGAAGAGTCAGGCAAAGGAGATAATGACGAGCAGGATAAGGGTTCAACCGACGACAAGGGAGGTTCCACCTCCGGCGGCAGCAGCACTTATGTACCGTCAGGCAGCACTACCACGACTACAACCACAACGGATGCTACGACCGGAACTACCACTACCACAGTAAAGCCGACCACTGCTACCGCAGCGGACGGAACCAAAACCACGACAGCGACGATTGATACAACCGAAGCGACAAAGATCGTTGACAGCGCAGTTTCCGGTAAGTCCACAGAAGTTGTCATTAACGCTGCTACGTCAGCTACCGTGACCGAGACAGCAGCCGGAACCAAAACCGAAGTAGCAGTGCCTGCAACGGCGATCTCACAGCTTGCAGAGAAGACCGAAGCGGCAGTGACTATCAAGTCCGATGCAGCCGTAGTGACGCTCGACAAGGCAGCCGTAGCTGCTGTTGCAGAGGCAGCCGGAACTACCGGTGAGGTGAAGCTCGAGGTCGCAACCGTTGCTCAGGACGAGAACAAGGTTCAGGTCGCACTCAAGCTGGAAACCGCACAGGGCGCTGTTTCAGATTTCAAGGGCGGCAATGTTTCCGTAACAGTGAAGCTGAGCACAGCTCTGGCAGCCAAGGATGTAGTTTGCGTATATATCAACGACAGCGGCGTTTATCAGCAGGTAGAAGGTCAGAAAAATGATGACGGTACATTCACATTCAAGACAGGACACTTCTCAAGCTATGCCGTAATGTCCAAGGAAGACGCAAGTGCGGTATTCACAGAGCAGGCTACAAAGGCAGCGGATCTCACAAAGGCGCTCAAGCTCAAGGCTCGCACCGCAAAGACCGCAAATGGCAATATCAAGGTGACAATGAAGCTCAAAAAGGGTAATATCCAGGCGATCGAAGAACTCGGATATACCGTAAAGTACAAATTTTTCAGAAGCACAAAAAAGGCATCAGGCTACAAGGCTGTATCAGAAAAGGCAGGCACGACCTATACCGACAAGACCGGAAGGAACGGTACAAAATACTTCTACAAGGCTCGCGTGACGGTATATGATTCAGAAGGCAATCTGGTTGTGAAATCAGCTCTGAAACAGTGCACATTCGCTGCAAAGACAAAATAAGTATCGAGCTGGATCGAGAAATAACGGACGCATAAAGCAACAATTCAGGCAGGGGCTAATTTTATTAGCCCCTGTTTGACTGAACACCGAAAGGAGGTCGAGAGCTAAGTGCTGAAAAAAATAAAAAATATAGTAGTTTCTGCATTCCTGATCGTTTCGATGGTAGGTTCATCTTGTATCGAAGCATTTGCAGTCGGCGGGGCAGATGAAGTATTTGACGGGCGGGTTTTTGTATCCGACGTGAAAACGCAGCTTGCTCCGGGAGCAGTGGAACACAAGATCACCACGAACAACACCTCGGGAACAGATCAAAATATCGACTTTGTGTCGGAGATCGATTTAGCAAACACCGATACGATAAAAGTGATGTCCTGTTATGCCGGATATTCGACCATAAACGGAGACAATATCGACTGGCAGATGATGACATTGCCCGAGCAGGCACAAAGGGCACAGGCATATTTCGATGCCAATCCGAGTAAATATCCGAATTACAAGGTTGTGGGCGCTCTGACTGGGGACATATACAATATGGGTACCGGGGAACCGACGCATGTTCTCATAATGGATGGCATTACATATAAAAAAGCGAGCGGAGAATATTATTTCGCGATCGACAAGGACGGGAATGCTGTCATTAGGAACAGTACAGATACGAGCGATCTGGACTATGCTATAGGTGGATGGGAACCGGTCATTGCTGACGGAAAAAATGTGGCTGAAAAGGGCAGTGGCCTGACAGATAACAGCTACAGCAGGGCAGCTGTCGGCATCAAGGAAGACGGAACGGTGATTACTTTCTGCACCTACGGAAACAGTTATCCGATTTCCTGCGGCTACACATGGAGCGAGGTGGCGGATTATATGATCAAACAGGGCTGCGTAGATGCCCTGATGCTGGACGGCAGCGGTTCTGCAGAATGGTGTGCGAGATATGAGGGCACTGATAGCGTACAGTCTGTGAGCCATCCGTCCGACGGCAGTTCCCGCGCGGTAGGCTCCTGTCTGCTGATCGTATCGACAGCGGCGTCTGACGGGACATTTGCGAGAGCATCGATTACACCGGATGAATCCGTATATACACCGGGCAGCACCGTACAGTTCGAGGCTGTCGGAGCCGATAATGCTGGAAATGCAGTGGATATTCCTATGGATGCCAGCTGGAGTCTTTCAGATGATAAGTACGGAGTCATCGATTCGACTGGCAAGTTCGTTTCAAACGGGACTTGCGGTGATGTGACGATGCATTTGAATTATAACGGAAAAGTATACGGTTCTTCGACGATCACCATCGCTGCTCCTGACAGTATCACCTTCTCCAAAGCCAATGAGGACGTGGGAAGGGGCAAAAGCTCCAATCTAGGTCTGCAGGTCAGATATCAGAATAGAGATGTTGTCCTGAAAGACGGCGACATCACTTGGACGCTGACCAACGACGATGGAGACTCCGGCGCGGCAATTGGAACTATTGCATTTTCAGGCGGCGAGTATCTTTTCACCGGCAACTCGAGTGTGACATGTTCCGGTACCGTGAAGGCAGAATATTCGGCGGACAAAAACATAGCGGGAAGCATTCAGGTGAAGGTGGGAACAGATCCCGTAAAGGCATTGGATTTTGAAGCACCGACAGATAGTACGACCTTGCAGCAATACTATGGTCTGGACGAAAACGGATATGTCATCGGGCGGATAAATAATGGGTCTACCGAGACAGCTACCGACGGACTTTTGACCAGACTGTACTACGGCAAGGGAGGAAACGAAACTGCAAAGATTGTCAGTGTCTCCGATGGCTATCCTGTGCATAGTGGCAGCAATGCCCTGCAGGTAAATTATGACTTTTCAAAATGTGCTGCCGGAATAACGGAAGGCGCAAATGTGGGATTAACCGAGGCAGTGGATATACCCGGGCATCCTACATCCATCGGACTCTGGGTATGGGTTCCGGAAAACACGCCGAATCTGTGGCTTCGCGTTAGATTAAATATCTATAATCCGAATGGGGCACTGAATACCACAACACAGTTTGATTTCGGCCCGCAGATCAATGAGACCTTCCCGAAGGACGGATCCTATGGCGGTTTGACTGTATGCGAAGAGGGCACATGGTATTTCTGTACCGCGGATTTGTCTAGCTATGATGGCTGTACCTTCCAAATTCCGGCCGGAGAAGCGATTCGTCTGATGCGAACGGATGGAAATGATAAGCTCTCTTATGATGGAAAAAGTGTGACGAAATCCCACGGCAAATATTTGAGAGATGGAACAGAGGTAAATAGCAGTAACCTCAAGGGCAGTGTGTATTTCGACGACCTGATGTTTATTTACGGTTCCGTGAACGAGGATACCGATGCACCTGTTATTAAAGAGGCTACGTTAAATACGAATGCGCAATTTTATGACGGAATGACCGTTACGAAAAATCGCGGAGAATACAGGTTCTATATAGATGATGAGATAGGAAATAGTGGGATTGATCCTGTGGGACTTGATTATGATAACTGCTATCTGTATGTGGACGGCGAGTGTATGAATGAAAAACAAGCAGCTTATATTGATAAAAGTATGTCATCCATCCGTACTTATGTAACTCTTGCCAATGGAGAGCACTCGTTCAGACTGCTGATTTCCGATAAAAACGGCAATAAGAGCTCCAAAACATACAACTTTACCGTCGCCGGAGACCAGACAAAATATCCGACCTACTCGTTGAAAACAGATGCCGGTTTCGCTCCTCTCGGGGGCAGTGTGCCGCTGACGATTCATACGACGGATGCGTCGAATATCAAGAAGTTCACTACCACCATACAGGTGGACAACCGGTACAAAAATGGCGGGTATACAATAACAGCTGCAGACGGATTCTCGTATCCAGAAGGCTCTGCGAAATATGACGAGGTAAACAATACCGTGACCTTCGAGGTGACTGCCACTGGTAGCAAAACCGGAGATTGTGATTTGGCGACCATCGCATTTGATATCGACAAGAGCCTTGCGGCAGGCAGCTATTTTTCCTATACGGTTACGGCAGGGATTGAGACTGCCAAAACAGAAGGGGAAGCTGATACAAGCGATTACCACGGCGGATTTTCGCTGCCTCAGGCAAGACTGCAGGTGGAAGCGCCATATACGATTTCCAGCGATCTGCTTTACCAGAACATGGCGGATCCGGGCTATATCTATGTGAAGGACACCGAAGGGAATGCGGTAGCAGAGATCGATATTTATAAACAGGATGGAACCAAACTTGGAACAACAGACAAGGACGGCAGGTGGCAGGTGAGCAGTGATCTGCTGAACAGTTCACAGCAGCTTGTGGTATATGCATCCTGTGAAAACGGCATATCCTTTAACGAGACGATTTCGATTTTTGGGACAAATGCAAAGGAAAGCCCGGTTATCTTCACCGCCTGCAATGGGAATGGTACATCAAAGCAGCTTTCATGGCTGTCCGATATCCAAAAGACAGTAACATTTCGTTATGCAAATGCAGAAAACGACTTGACGAATGCAGAAGAGATTACGGTGAATACAAAGCCTGTCAAGTTTGGCGGCAGCAGCTTCTCAGAGGCAGTGACGGCACAGGTCAATTCCGTAAAGCTGGCCGATCTGACGGCAGGAACCTACTATTATCAGTATCGCTACGGTGAAGGAGACTGGAAAAAGGCGGACAGTTTTACCGTACAAGAGCCCACAAGCACAACGAACTTTTTTGTCCTTGGGGATGTGCAGGCGCAGGATACGAGCAATATAAAAGCGATTATCGGTAACTTGAATAAAGATGATTATGCATTCGGCATCCAGACGGGCGATCTGGTTGATCAGGCATACAGCTATAGCTGTTGGAATGAAGCCTTGACATTGATGTCCGGACTAGACAGTAAGGATATGATTTATTCCCTCGGAAACCACGAAAATAACATGGGTGATGACGGCAGCATCGCAAAAGAAATATATCAGATGCCGAGCAAGGAATACTATTCCGTGGAATATGGAAATGTCTATGTGGCAAATATCAGCTACAATAGTTTGGAAGGCTACAAAAAGGCGCTGGAATGGCTGGTGGAGGATGCAAAAGCCAGCAGCGCAAAATGGAAGATCGTAACGATGCACCAGCCGACATACTATACGAATTCCACAGCCACCGATAATAAGGGAATGGACGAGCTCACACCTTCGTATCTGCAGGCAGCAGGCATCAACATGGTATTCAGCGGTCATGATCATTCCTATGCGAAAACCGCCGCACTCATAGACGGAAAACGCTCTGAGAGCTATGATGATGAGAACAAGACCTGCAACCGCGGCGATGGTATCGTATATTATATCTGCGGATCCTCCGGGGAAAAGAGTTATCCGATCGACCAGACATTATCGTTTGATTATACGACGAAGGGTGATTTCAATGCGATTTATCTCACTGTTGAGGCGGCTGAGGATAAACTGACGGTCAATACCTATGATTTGACAACTGCAGAGACCGGCGAGGCAGAATGCATCGATACATTTACAATGTATGACGCCTGCGTGACGGGAAAGCACACATTTACCAAGAACAGTCATTATGACCTGACAGGACAAACGCTGACGTGCAGTGTCTGCAATGAAGCAGTGCCGGCATCCGAAAGTGGATATACCGGCATCGCAAAATGCGACGAAAAGCAGGTGTACCTGTTCAACGGAACCGTACAGACGGGATGGGTGACAGTCGGTGAAGATATTGTCCATACGGGAGCGGACGGAATTTTGCACGATACACTGTCATTTACCACGGAAACGTGTTCGGAAAATGGCACGAGAATGGCATTTTGTAAAGAATGCAATATAACGAAATCTTATGGAACAACCGTGAGATATCATAACCACAGCTACGATGAGAATTATCAATGTCAAAACACGTATTATGATGAGAATCATGAACTTCACCAATGCGGCTGGACAGGAGTTGATATCAATACCTTGCAAACAACCTTGGCTTATAAGTACGGATATTATGACGGGGAAGGACGCCGTCCGAAGGTGACTGTGACAGATGCAGGCGGACAGGAGCTTTTAAATCAATCGACCTACGGAGATTATGTGGCATATTATTCGGACAATGCCGACATAGGAGTCGCGACGATACGTCTGGTTGCATACAACAGCTATTATGGCGAAAAAACCTTGCATTTTGAGGTTCGTCCTTCCAATGTGAAAACAATTACGCTGGGAGAAACTACGGAAAACAGCGTACAGCTTTCATGGGAGAAGAGCTTGGGCGCTGAGAAATATGCGGTCTATCAGGCATCGGGCTCAGGCTGGAAAAAAATTGCGGATACGACGGATCTTTCGTATGAGGTAAAGGGCTTGGCAGCAGGCAGTACCTATAAGTTTTGCATTCGGCCGTACACCATCGTGGAGAATACAAAACAGCGTCTCGACGGTTCTTATGATGAGGTTTATTGGTCAACGCAGTATTCGGACGAGATTACAGTGACTACAAAGGGGACAGCTTGGGGAGGAGGTTCGTCTTCATCCGGCGGTAGTTCAGCTCCGACCACGGACACCACGACTGATACGACCGAGGACAAAAAGACGGACACAGGTTCCACCACCGATACAACGCCGATTGCTACCACCACTGCAACGGTAAAGGCGGAAACTAAGACCGCTGCTGACGGAACAACGACCACCACAGCGACGCTTGATGACACCACCGCCACAAAGATCGTCGAGAAAGCGGTAGAAAACCAATCCAAAGAAGTCGTTGTAAATACAACTACAGCAACGACGGTGACGGAAACCGCAGCAGGCACTACGACAAAGGTTGATCTTCCGGAACAGGCGTTAAAAGCGATCGCGAAGAAAACCGAAGCAGCCGTTACGATCAAGTCTGATGCAGCCGAGGTAAAGCTGGATGCAGAAGCCGTAAAAGCGGTAGCGAAACAAGCCGGAAACGCCGGAACCGTGAATCTCGTCGTCGAGACGGTTGCCCAGAACAAAACAAAGGTAGAGGTTGACCTGAAGCTGGTGACTTCAAAGGGCACGGTATCCGACTTTAAGGGCGGCAATGTCAGTGTGACCGTAAAGCTGAACACAAATCTGGCAGCGAAGCCTGTAGTCTGCGTCTACATCGACGACCACGGCACTTATCACAAGGTTAAAGGCGCAAAGAGCGCCGACGGCACATACACCTTTAAAACGGGTCATTTCTCTACCTACGCTGTCATGGCAAAAGCGGACGCAGAGAAGGTGATTGCCGAGCAGACCGCAAACGTAGAAAAGCTGGTAAAGGCGTTCGGCCTCAAAGCTCGCGCCGCAAAGACCGGGAATGGCAATATCAAGGTCACACTGCGTCTCGCAAAGGGCGACAGTAAGGCGATCGAAGATCTTGGCTACACGGTACAGTACAAATTCTACAGAAGCACAAAGCAAGCCCAAGGCTACAAGGCGACGGCAGAACAGGCAGGCAAGACCTATACCGACAAAACCGGCAGGAAAGGTAGCACGTATTACTACATAGCCCGGGTAATGGTATATGATGCGCAGGGCACACTGGTTGCGAAATCAGGATTGAAACAGTGCAAGTACACATCCAAAATGAAATAGGCGGAAACGGGCAGCGATGGCTGCCCGTTTTTGCTGTGCTTTTTTGCAACGGGAATATTTTATTTTTGGCGTGGAAGATAGGTTTTGACACTGTAACCAATGCAGGAAATAAAGAAACTGATACAAATGCCGAAAGTGCTGCAGACACAACAGAAAATACATCGACAGAAAATGGAAAAACATTGGTTGTATATTATTCAGCTTCAGGCAACACAAAAGACGTTGCTGAGAAAATCGCAAAGATTACAGATGGAGATCTTTTTGAAATCGAACCGAAAGAACCATATACAGATGATGACCTTGACTGGACAAATGACGACAGCAGAGTATCAAAGGAGCATGATGACGAGAGTTTAAGAGATGTGGAACTGGTATCTACAACAGTGGATAACTGGGAAACATACAACACTGTATATATTGGTTATCCGATCTGGTGGGGAGAAGCACCACACATTGTTTATACCCTGGTGGAAAACATAAATTTAAGGGGGAAGACAGTGGTTCCTTTTTGTACTTCTTTGAGCAGTGGAGTGGGAGAAAGTGCAAGTCATTTGAAGAAAAATGCGAGAATCTCATCTAAAAGAGATTGGAAATCCGGTCAAAACTTTTATGATGGTTCTACCCAGGAAACGATCAATACATGCATTAAAACAACCGAAGTGCAGCTTTGTACTTTGTGTAGGAAATAAAAAATTGGTAAAGAGAAAAGAGTTTGAGCAGTATATATCAAAGAGTATTGAATTGTGCGTGGAATTATAAAAATTTTGGTAACTGTTCAGAATTTGGTGGTTTAAAAAATGCAAGGCTTATGGTACAATGAGTGCAATTGGGAAAATAAACATAGAAAGGCGAGAATGCTTGAAAACAAGGCATTTTCAGACAGGTAACATACATTATGAAATTAGGAATCGTTGGACTTCCCAACGTGGGAAAAAGTACATTATTCAACTCATTGACAAAAGCAGGCGCATTGTCCGCGAACTATCCGTTTGCCACGATCGATCCAAATGTGGGTATCGTTTCTGTGCCGGATGAGCGGATCGTGAAGCTCGGTGAGCTGTATCATACGAAAAAGGTCACACCTGCCACGATTGAATTCGTGGATATTGCAGGACTGGTAAAAGGAGCGAGCAAGGGCGAGGGACTTGGCAACCAGTTTCTGGCGAACATCCGTGAGGTAGATGCGATCGTGCATGTAGTCCGTTGCTTTGAGGATACGAATATTGTGCATGTGGATGGAAGCATTGATCCGGCGAGAGACATTGAGACGATCAATTTAGAACTGATTTTTTCCGATATCGAGATTCTTGACCGCAGAATCGCTAAGGTTGCGAAGCAGGCGCGTATGGACAAGACGCTGGCAAAGGAGATGGAGCTGTTAGAGGCAGTCAAGGCACATCTCGAGGACGGAAAAATGGCACGCACGTTTGAAGTGCCGGATGATGAGGATCAGGAAAACTGGTTTGCAGCTTACAACCTGCTGACCGCAAAGCCCACGATCTACGCTGCCAATGTCGCAGAGGATGATCTCGCCGACGACGGTGCATCCAATCCGCATGTTGCAAGGGTGCGTGAGATGGCAGGTGCAGAGGGCGCGGAGGTGTTTGTGATCTGCGCACAGATCGAGCAGGAGCTGGCAGAGCTCTCCGATGAGGAAAAAGAAGAATTTTTAACAGATCTGGGCGTGACCTCCAGCGGACTCGACAAGCTGGTGGCAGCCAGCTACAGCCTGCTCGGACTGATTAGCTTCCTGACTGCGGGAGAGGATGAGTGCCGCGCTTGGACAATCAAAAAGGGCACAAAGGCACCGCAGGCAGCAGGCAAGATCCACACGGATTTTGAGCGTGGATTTATCAAGGCAGAGGTTGTGAATTATCAGGATCTGCTCGATAACGGCAGTCTGGCGGCTGCGCGCGAAAAGGGTATTGTAGGAATGGAAGGAAAAGAGTATGTGGTCAAGGATGGCGATGTAATTCTTTTCCGCTTCAACGTATAGGATGTGTGATGCGGCTGCACGCTTTTTGCGCAGCCGCATATTTTATTGTGAGGGCAGTTGACAGGCGGACACGGAATGCGTTTGTGTGAATTGGAGGATAAAGCGGTCGTCAATATGGTGGATGGGCGGGTGCTCGGCAATGTCGTGGATCTGGAATTTCATCCGGGCTGCGGGCAGATCGAGGCACTCATTGTGCCGGGACCCGGAAGATGCTTCGGGTTGTTCGGCAGGGAATTTGAGCTGGTAATACCGTGGAAGTGTATCTGTAAGATCGGACCGGATACGGTACTGGTACAGATTGATGTCGATAAATGTAAGCATAAAGGTTGATTGCGGTGTGATTCCCACCGAAAAGAATTGACATTTTTTGCCGGAATTTCTATAATTGTTTTTATGAAAGGGTATGAATGCCCGATATTGGGAGGAAGCATATGAAGTGTCCGTATTGCAGCAGCGAAAATACCAGGGTAATTGATTCCAGACCGGCAGACGACAACAATTCTATCCGCCGACGCCGTCTGTGTGATGCGTGTGGCAAACGTTTTACGACGTATGAGAAGGTGGAGACGATTCCACTGATCATCGTCAAAAAAGACAATAACCGTGAGCCGTATGACCGGTCAAAGATCGAGGGCGGCATCCTGCGTGCGTGCCACAAGCTGCCGATCTCCGTGGCACAGATGAATCAGGTGGTTGACGATGTGGAGACGGAGATTTTTAACCGTGAGGAGAAGGAGATCCCGAGTATTGTGATCGGTGAGCTGATCATGGATAAGCTCAAGGATCTGAATGCGGTTGCCTATGTGCGTTTTGCATCTGTTTACCGGGAGTTCAAGGATGTAGAGACATTTATGAACGAGCTGAAAAAAATGTTAGTATAGTTTTCCCGGTGGTATGCATCCGACAGAACCTGAATTACATAAAATAAATGGAAAAGCTTTCGGTGTATAGCCGGAGGCTTTTTTTGCATACTAGTATACTGACACGGTTAATCGGTGTATGAAAAGACAGGAGGAAACGAAAATGATATTAACAGAAAAAGAAAAGACTGCGATTCAGGATCTCCAGACACAGGAAAAAGGTCTCGTGGAAAAATATCAGCGCTGCGGCAGCGAGGCGAAGGATCCGGTATTACAGGATCTGTTTGGCGAGCTCGAGAAAATGCAGCAGAAGCATTATGACACGTTAGGGGAAGTGCTCGGCGGCACGATACCAAACTGCAACTGTAACTGCAAGGCTGGTGCGGACTATCAGCCGAAGGCGACGTATACCGGCATGGCAGATACCGAGGATAAGAAAAACGACTGCTTTCTGGCGACGGATTGCATCGGTGCAGAAAAGCTGGCGTCCGGCGAATACAACTCCAACGTATTTAATTTTGGCGAGCCTGCGGTGAGAAAGCTGTTGGCAGATATCCAGATCGAGGAGCAGAACTACGCAGAGATGCTCTACAAATATAAGACTGTCAATTCCATGCAGTAGGCGTACTGGACGATATACGTGCTCGTAACAGTTCAGCCCGCGCCATTCGAGGAGACGCCTAACGGCGCTTTCCCATGTGATAGGAAATTCCTATCACATAAGACGCTCCGCCTGCGCAGCTAACTTTGCTCATAAGATGACGCTCACCTCATCATCTGCGAAATGTGCTCATTCATGCAAGCATGACTCACACATTTTCACAGATGATGGCTGAACTGTTACACATGCTCATGTAAATAAAGTATTTTTACTTGCGAAAAGCACAAAATATGCTAAGATAAATAATAGACTACACACAAGGAGGACGCGCACATGCTGCAGCCCTTTTATCCGCGGGAATATGTGGATTCGACTTACGACATAGATTTTGAGCACTGGAGGAGCAGGGGCTACCGGGGCATTATCTTTGATGTGGACAATACATTGGTGCCGCACGGCGCGCCAGCCGATACACGCGCCAAAGCACTGTTTGAACGGCTACACGTGCTTGGCTTCAAAAGCATACTGCTATCCAATAACAAAGAGCCGCGCGTCCGTTCGTTCTGTCAGGCTGTGACCGGTGCAGACTACATTTACAAAGCCGGAAAGCCCAAGCGGGACGGCTATGAGCAGGCGATGAAGCGTATGGGAACAGATGTACATACGACATTGTTTGTGGGAGATCAGATTTTTACGGATGTGTGGGGCGCAAACCGCGCGGGGATCTATACGATTCTGGTGAAGCCGATCCATCCGAAAGAGGAGATACAGATTGTATTCAAACGGTATTTAGAACGTATCGTCTTATATTTTTATAAAAAGGAGCAGGGGAAGGATGAAAATCGCAATAGGAAATGATCACGCAGCAGGAGAATTAAAAACACAGATCATGGATCTGATCACAGGGATGGGTCACGAGCTGATCGATGTCGGGGCATCGATCGGGGAGTCCGTGGATTATCCGGTTCCCGGAGAAAAGGTCGGCAGACTGGTAGCATCTGGGGAGGCAGATCTCGGCGTACTGATCTGCGGCACCGGAGTCGGTATCTCGCTGGCAGCAAATAAGGTAAAGGGCATCCGTGCGGCAGCCGTATCCGATACGGCGACGGCACGCCTTATCCGTGAGCACAACAACGCGAATGTGATCGCCATCGGCGCGCGTATCGTAGGTTCGGAGCTGGCAAAGGATATTATCACGACATTCCTCACGACAGACTTTTCGGGAGAGGAGCGCCATCAGCGTAGGATTGACCTGATTTCACAGATTGAGGAGAATTTTGGCAGATAATCGCGCGTTTCTGGTAGATCAAGTAAAAAAAACTTGAAAAAGCGCCCTTTATATAGTATCATTGCTAGTATACGGTGTGCAATCGTACATTTGCCGCCGAGACAGACATTGAAGGAGGATCATTTAAATGATTTCAGCAGGAGATTTCCGCAATGGTGTGACCATTGAATTAGAGGGAAACATTTATCAGATTATTGAGTTCCAGCACGTAAAGCCCGGTAAGGGAGCAGCGTTCGTCCGCACGAAGTTAAAGAATATCAAGAGTGGTGGTGTTGTTGAAAAGACTTTCCGCCCGACAGAGAAGTGCCCGACTGCACGTATCGACCGCAAGGACATGCAGTATCTGTATGCAGACGGTGACTTGTTCTACTTCATGGACGTAGAGACTTATGACCAGATCGCACTGGATTCTGCTTCCATCGGCGATGCATTAAAGTTCGTAAAAGAGAACGAGATGGTAAAGATGTGTTCACACAACGGCAACGTATTCGCTGTAGAGCCGCCGCTGTTCGTAGAGCTTGAGATCACAGAGACAGAGCCCGGCTTCAAGGGTGATACTGCAACAGGTGCTTCCAAGCCCGCCACAGTAGAGACCGGAGCAGTTGTATCTGTACCGTTATTTGTCAATCAGGGCGATGTGATCAAGATTGACACACGTACCGGAGAGTACCTGTCAAGAGTATAATGACAGAAATCATACCATGAAATTACAAAAGCTGAATGTGGATCATAGAATTCACATTCAGCTTTTTTGATACTTTTTTAATTCTTTTCTAATTTATCCCGTTGCCGACAGCCATGTGTTCAGCCAGATTCTCCCGTATGACGATCGAGTGTGCCACATATTGCAGCTCGTTTTCCGGGCGGATGCCGGATGTCAGATATTCAAACAGGATATCCAGTGCGTGATAGCCCTGACGGTAGGGCTGCTGGCTGATCGTGGCGAGGATCGTGCCGCCCTTTAACAGCTCCAGCGTCGTAGGCACTTCATCAAACGTGATGATGCGCGGGTGAAGCCCGAGCTCCGTCACTGCCTTACAGCCGCCGTAGATGCCGCCTGCCGTAAAAAAGAGTGCATCGGTCTGCGGATGCGCGGTGAGCAGCTCCTTTGTCACCGTGTAGCTTTCGATCTCATCGTCGTGATTTTCGGCGATCCCCACAATATTGATCTGTGTATAAGAATGGGAGAGTGTCGTCTGGAGCCCGCGGATGCGCTCGGTATGGCAGAGCACGCTGTCTGATCCGGTGATAATGCCGAGGGCATGCGTCTGTGGTGCGGATAACGCGATCAGCCCGGCGGCGATACAGCCGCCCTGATAATAGTCGCTGCCGACATAGGCAAGCCGTCTGGAGCCCTCAATATCGGTGTTAATCGTCACGACCGGGATGCTGTTTTCGCACAGCTCGTCGATGCGTCCGCACAGGGACAGATCATTGTAGGGGGCAAGCACGAGTCCGTTGATCCCCACGGCGACCAGCTCGTCGATCGCAGCCAGTTGTGCCGTTACATCGAAATCCACGCGGCGTGTGATCGTGGTGATGCCATAACCTTTTAGTTCATCGGCTTTGGCTTTGACCCCGCACATGACATCGTCAAAAAAAGGATTGCTCCGCCCAAAGAGGATGACGCCGATCTTGTATTTTTTCTTTTGCGCAGCGAGCGCTGTCCCGGCACGGTTAGGCTGGTAGTCCAACGCCTGTACGATATTCATGACCTTCTCGGCAGTCTTTGGATTGACTGAGCCGCGGTGGTTGAGCACACGATCTACCGTTCCTCTGGACACGCCTGCCAGATCAGCTATCTCCTTGAGTGTTGTCATAAGCATCCTCCGTTCCCATAATATAACCTAGCATAGCATGATTACGTCAAAAAAGTCAATAAGCGTGCACGAGTAACATTTGAAAGAATAACCAAAAACGCACCTGAAATATTGTGCGAATTTTACAAAAATGAGATTCTTAATGAAAAAATTATGTGAATGTATTGCAAAAATCATCCATGTTCATGTACAATAACTATAACATTATCGTGCACGTGCACGCGATGGCATGTGAACGCTGCAGGTGCACCGGCTGTGGGAGACGGGGTTACATTACGGCACACAGCCGACAGACATAGGGAGGTTAGTATATGCTTTATATCGGAGTGGATCTGGGTACTTCAGCGGTCAAGCTGCTGCTGATGGACGGAGAAGGGCAGATCCGGAAAATTGTATCAAGGGAATATCCTATCTATTTTCCGCATCCGGGATGGTCGGAGCAAAAGCCCGAGGACTGGTTCGAGCAGACGATGATCGGTCTGAAGGAGCTGTTAGCAGACTGCGACAAGAGTCAGGTGGCAGGCATCAGCTTTGGCGGACAGATGCACGGACTGGTCGTGCTCGATGAGAACGACGCGGTGATCCGTCCCGCATTATTATGGAATGACGGACGCACGACAGAGGAGTGCGATTACTTAAACAACGTGATCGGCAAGGAAAAGCTGTCAGAGTATACGGCAAATATTTCCTTTACCGGCTTCACCGCACCGAAGATCCTCTGGATGAAAAACAAGGAGCCGGAGAATTTTGCACGGATCAAAAAGATCATGTTGCCGAAGGACTACATCGCTTACAAGCTGACAGGTGTCCATTGCACCGACGTATCGGATGCGTCCGGTATGCTTCTCTTTGATGTGAAGAACCGCTGCTGGTCAAAGGAAATGTTAGACATCTGCGGCATCCGCGAGAATCAGATGGCGAAGGTGTATGAGTCCTATGAGAGCGTCGGATGTGTATTGCCAAAGATCGCGGCAGAACTTGGCATCCCGGAGACGACAAAGGTCGCAGCCGGAGCCGGCGACAATGCGGCGGCAGCCGTCGGTACAGGTACGGTTGGCGACGGACAGTGCAACATTTCTCTCGGAACGAGCGGAACCGTATTTATTTCTTCTGAAAAATTCGGTGTCGATAAAAATAATGCATTACATGCGTTTGCACATGCAGACGGTCATTATCACCTGATGGGCTGTATGCTGAGCGCAGCGAGCTGCAATAAATGGTGGATGGACGAGATCATCGGAACGAGCGATTATGCCGTAGAGCAGAAAAAGATCGAAAAACTCGGCGAGAACCATGTATATTTTCTGCCGTATCTGATGGGAGAGCGTTCCCCACACAATGACCCGAATGCGCGTGCGACCTTTATCGGCATGACGATGGATACGACGCGGGCAGATATGACACAGGCGGTATTGGAGGGCGTGGCATTTGCACTGCGCGATTCGCTTGAGGTGGCGCGGTTACTCGGCATTCCGATCGAGCGCACAAAGATCTGCGGCGGTGGTGCCAAGAGTCCGCTGTGGAAGAAGATCATCGCAAATGTGCTCAACATCAAGGTTGATGTACTTGCAAATGAGGAAGGCCCGTCGATGGGCGGTGCGATGCTGGCAGCCGTTGCATGCGGCGAATATGCAAATGTAGAGGAAGTGGCAGCGAAGATCGTCAAGGTTGTGGATACGGTAGAGCCGGAGTCTGAATTAGCCGCAAAATATGAGGAGCGCTATCAGAAGTTCCGCCGGATCTATCCGACCTGCAAGCCGTTGTTTGGATTGATCCAGTAAATTATCAGGAGGATAAAAATATGAACAACATTCCCAAAGTAAAAGTAGGTATTGTGGCAGTCAGCCGTGACTGCTTCCCGGAGTCTTTATCTGTAAACCGCAGAAAAGCGCTCGTTGAAGCATATGAGGGCAAGTATGGCAAGGATGACATCTATGAGTGCCCGGTATGTATCGTAGAGAGCGAGATCCACATGGTTCAGGCCTTAGAGGATATCAAGGCAGCCGGATGTAACGCATTGTGTGTATATCTCGGAAACTTCGGTCCCGAGATCTCTGAGACACTGCTGGCAAAGCATTTTGACGGTCCGAAGATGTTTATCGCTGCTGCCGAGGAGTCACAGAACGATCTGGTTCAGGGACGCGGTGATGCATATTGCGGTATGCTCAATGCAAGCTATAACTTAAAGCTGCGCAACGTAGGCGCTTATATCCCTGAGTATCCGGTCGGCGATGCAGACGATCTCGCAGATATGATCCACGGATTCCTGCCGGTTGCAAGAGCCATCATCGGATTATCTGACTTGAAGATCATTTCCTTTGGTCCGAGACCGCTCAACTTCCTTGCATGTAATGCACCGATCAAGCAGTTATACAACCTCGGCGTAGAGATCGAGGAGAACTCAGAGCTTGACTTATTCGAGGCATTTAACAAGCATGAGGGCGATGAGAGAATCCCCGAGGTTGTTGCAGATATGGAAAAAGAGCTCGGTGCCGGAAATAAAAAGCCCGAGATCCTTGCAAAGCTCGCACAGTATGAGCTGACATTGCTTGACTGGGTAGAGGCACACAAGGGCTATCGCAAATATGTAGCGATCGCCGGAAAGTGCTGGCCTGCATTCCAGACACAGTTCGGATTTGTTCCCTGCTATGTCAACAGCCGTCTGACCGGAAGAGGAATCCCGGTATCCTGTGAGGTAGATATCTACGGCTGCTTAAGCGAGTTCATCGGAACCTGCATTTCCAAGGATGCCGTTACATTGCTCGACATTAACAACTCTGTACCGAAGGATATGTACAAGGAGTCTATCGAGGGTAAGTTTGATTACAGGCATACCGATACATTTATGGGCTTCCACTGTGGAAATACATGTTCTAAGAAGCTGTCCAGCCACGAGATGAAGTATCAGATGATCATGGCAAGAAGCCTTCCGATCGAAGTGACAAACGGAACACTTGAAGGAGACATCGTACCCGGAGATATCACCTTCTACCGTTTACAGTCTACTGCTGACTGCAAGCTGCGTGCCTATGTTGCACAGGGCGAGGTACTTCCGGTAGCTACAAAGTCCTTCGGAGCTATCGGCGTATTTGCGATCAAGGAGATGGGACGTTTCTACCGTCACGTACTGATCGAGAAAAACTACCCGCACCACGGAGCTGTTGCATTCGGACATTACGGAAAGGAATTATTTGAGGTATTCAAATATCTCGGAGTACCGGTAGAGGATCTCAACTACAACCAGCCGGCATCACTTCCTTACCCGACCGAGAATCCGTTCGCGTAAAATAAAGTGGTTCGGTGCAGATTTTACGAGATGCACTGCGATATTTTTGCACATGCTCTAAGGAAATGCTGATTAAATCAGCATTTCCTTAGCAGCCTCCGGCGGATCGCA
>CAVHZH010000040.1:7085-18868 GCA_963640395.1 Oscillospiraceae bacterium | reverse complement strand
CAATATTGGTTCGGGTGTCAAAACACCCGAACCTCCGGTTACACGGATTGTTTCGTGCTTCGCACTCCCACAATCCTACTTCAATTCGGATTCCCGTGGTGCTTTTGCCCCACTTCATCCTCATTGAAGGGCGTGTCATAAACTCCATCTCCCACCGACATGCAAGCATGTCGTGGAAGATGAGTTTTGACACTGTAACCAATATTATATACATCAAAGTATTATACATCCCGCGCCGGAAGAATTCCAGCGGGTCGCAGCAGTTTTCACTTAATATAATAAACTATTTTTTTAGAAAATGTTTATAAAAAACGAAAAAGTACATATTGAAATCGGGCAGTTTTGCTCTTATAATGGTAGAAAGTACGACAAGAGAAAGAAAGTTGGTAATTAGTTTATGGAAAACGGCAATTTCGGAGGCGGAGGAAACAATCCGAATAACAACAATAACAATCAAAACGGTGGAAATAACAACCGCCGCGGCGGTGGACCGAGAAACAACCGGAACGGACAGATGGTCATGGTATTTGTCCTCATTACGCTGGTAGCACTATTGTTCATGAGTCTGGTCAGCAAGTGGCAGACGCAGATGACCGCGCAGGAGATTTCATATACGGAATTCCTGCAGATGGTTGAGGACGGCAAGGTGGAGAGCGTGGAGCTGGGTTCCCAGCAGATCGATATCACGCCGAAGCCGAGCGAGAATGACATCATACCGGTCACTTACTATACCGGTTATGTCGGCGATGAGGATCTGGTGCCGACCTTGAAGGAGGCAGGCGTAGAGATCAAGGGAGTGATTCCGGACAACACCGCAGGATGGATCTACAATATCGTGAGCTTCCTGCTCCCGATCGTGATCCTGTGGGTATTACTCGGATTTCTCATGAAGCGTATGGGCGGCGGCGCGATGGGTGTCGGCAAAAATACGGCAAAGGTCTATGTCGAGAAAAAGACCGGCGTGACCTTCAAGGATGTTGCCGGACAGGACGAGGCAAAGGAATCCCTGCAGGAGGTCGTGGATTTCCTGCATAATCCGCGGAAATATACGCAGATCGGCGCAAAGCTGCCGAAGGGAGCCCTGCTCGTAGGACCTCCCGGAACCGGTAAGACACTGCTCGCAAAGGCAGTCGCAGGAGAGGCGGGTGTACCGTTCTTCTCACTGGCGGGTTCTGATTTTGTGGAAATGTTCGTCGGAGTCGGTGCTTCGCGTGTGCGTGATCTGTTCAAGGAGGCGCAGAAACAGGCACCGTGTATCATTTTTATCGATGAGATCGACGCGATCGGAAAGAGCCGTGATACCAGATATGGCGGCAATGACGAGCGCGAGCAGACATTGAACCAGCTGCTGGCGGAAATGGATGGTTTTGACACCTCGAAGGGTCTGCTCATTCTGGCAGCGACCAACCGTCCGGAGGTATTGGATAAGGCGTTGCTGCGTCCGGGTCGTTTTGACCGGCGTATCATTGTTGATAAGCCGGATCAGAAGGGGCGTCTGGAGACCTTGAAGGTACACTCTAAGGATGTCAAGATGGATCAGACTGTCGATCTGGATGCGATCGCACTGGCATCTGCCGGATTGGTCGGATCAGACCTGGCGAATATTATCAACGAGGCAGCGATCAACGCAGTCAAGCACGGCAGGGCATTTGTGAACCAGAGTGATCTGTTCGAGGCGTTTGAGATCGTAGCTGTCGGCGGCAAGGAGAAAAAGGACCGCACCATGAGCGATCAGGAGCGCAAGATCGTTGCTTATCACGAGGTTGGTCATGCGATGGTAGCTGCTTTGCAGAAGAATACCGAACCGGTACAAAAGATCACGATCGTTCCCCGGACGATGGGAGCGCTCGGTTATACCTTGCAGACACCGGAGGAAGAGAAGTTCTTACAGACGAAGGATGAATTGCTGGCGAAGATCTGCACCTATATGGCAGGCCGTGCGGCGGAGGAGCTGGTATTCCAGTCTGCGACGAGCGGAGCCTCCAACGATATTGAGATGGCGACACGGATTGCGCGTGCGATGGTGACGCAGTACGGTATGTCGGAGGAGTTCGGCATGATGAGCCTCGAATCCGTAGAAAATCATTATCTGGATGGCCGTCCGGTACTCAACTGCGGTGAGGCTACTGCGGCGCAGATCGATAAGGTTGTACAGAAAATGATCAAGGATGCCTATGATGAGGCAACCAAACTGCTTACAGAGAACCGCGAGATTCTTGACCGGATCTCGGATCACCTGTACAAGACGGAGACGATCACCGGTAAGGAGTTCATGGAGATTTTCCGTGAAATGAAGGATCTGCCCGATCCGGATGAGGAGCAGCCCGAGAGCACAGAGCAGACCGCCGGGGACGACGCAGAGCCCGATCCGGTGGAGATCAGACCGCTCGAGGAGAAAAAGGACGAGGACAATGGCGTTTGATTTTGCAGAGGAACTAGCGAAGCTTCCGAACAAACCCGGAGTCTATATCATGCACGATAAAAAGGATGCGATCATCTACGTCGGAAAAGCAATCTCGCTGCGCCACCGCGTGCGGCAGTATTTTCAGGCGAGTCACCATGAGGGAATCAAAAAAGACCGCATGGTGCAGCAGATCGACCATTTCGAGTACATCGTGACGGATTCCGAGCTGGAAGCACTGGTGCTCGAGTGCAACCTGATCAAAGAGCACCGGCCAAAATATAATACGATGCTTACGGACGACAAGACGTATCCATATATAAAAGTGACGCTGGGGGAAATGTTCCCCAGGGTCCTTTTTTCGCGTCAGCTAAGAAAGGATAAATCGGCATATTTCGGACCGTATACGAGTGCGGGCGCGGTCAAGGATACGATCGGGCTGATCCACAAGCTCTATCAGATCCGCACCTGCAACCGTTGTCTGCCGCGTGACATCGGGGCGGATCGGGCTTGCCTGAACTACCATATCCACCAGTGTCAGGCTCCGTGTCAGGGCTATGTGTCGCAGGAGGAATACCGCAGACAGATCGACGGCGTGCTGGATTTTCTGAATGGGCGCTACCAGCCGGTGCTGCATATGCTGCAGGAGAAAATGGAGGCGGCTGCGGAGGCACTGGATTTTGAAAAAGCCGCAGAATACCGGGATCTGCTCGGCAGCGTGAAACAGATCGCGCAGAAGCAGAAGATCACACATGCGGATGGCGAGGACCGCGATATTCTGGCGCTTGCGTGTGATGACCGGGATGCGGTCGTACAGATCTTTTTTGTGCGCGACGGACGGATGATCGGCAGGGATCATTTTTATCTGAGAATCGTGAATGAAGACACCCGGGCACAGATATTGACCTCTTTTATCAAACAGTTCTATGCCGGAACCCCGTATATTCCGCGTGAGCTGATGTTACAGACTGACATTGATGACCGCGAAGTCATTGAGGAATGGCTGAGCAGGCGGAAAGGGCAGCGCGTGTATCTGCGGATTCCCAGACGGGGCACAAAGGAAAAGCTCGTCGAGCTGGCAGAGAAAAATGCGATGATCGTGCTGACGCAGGATCGGGAAAAGATCAAGCGCGAGGAAGGGCGGACGATCGGGGCAGTCAGGGAGCTGGCGGATCTTCTGTCGCTGCCGCGTGAGCGGGTACAACGGCTGGAGGCGTATGACATTTCCAATACAAACGGTTTTGAATCGGTCGGCTCGATGGTCGTTTATGAGAAGGGCAGACCAAGCCGCAGCGATTACCGGAAGTTCAAGCTGCGCACTGTTGTCGGACCGGATGATTATGCGTCGATGCATGAGGTGCTCACAAGACGCTTTGCGCACGGCTTACAGGAGCGCGAGGAGCGGCGGGAACGTGAGCTGGAGGACGCATATGGCAGCTTTACGCGGTTTCCGGATCTGATCCTCATGGATGGCGGACGGGGTCAGGTGAACATCGCATTGCAGGTGCTCGAGGAGCTGCATCTGGATATTCCGGTCTGTGGCATGGTAAAGGATGATAATCACCGCACGCGCGGGTTATACTATAATAATGTGGAGGTGCCGATTGACCGCAGCAGCGAGGCTTTCCGGCTGATCACGCGCATTCAGGATGAGGCGCATCGCTTTGCGATCGAATATCACCGCTCGCTGCGCAGCAAGGAGCAGGTGCATTCCGTGCTGGATGACATACCGGGCATCGGACCCGCGCGCAGAAAAGCACTGATGCGCACGTTCCAGTCGCTCGATGCGATCCGCGCCGCGTCAGTGGAGGAGCTGGCGGCGGCAGACAGCATGAATGTGCGGTCGGCACAGGCGGTTTATGATTTTTTCCGGGCGCAGGAGCAGTCGTGAAAACCAGCCATCATCTGTGAAATGTGGTCATTCATGCAGGCAAGGTTCACAATTTTGGGGATGAT
The DNA here is from genome assembly GCA_963640395.1 of Oscillospiraceae bacterium. Taxonomy (GTDB): domain Bacteria; phylum Bacillota; class Clostridia; order Lachnospirales; family Lachnospiraceae; genus W0P33-017. The sequence goes on along the minus strand of CAVHZH010000040.1, from coordinate 14,511 downwards.
GGCTGAACTGTTAGAAAAGACCTTGCGGATTTGGATGTTGTAAATTATTATAGGAGTAGATGTAACTATTCAAGACAGATCGAAGCACTTGCTGCTGAGATTCTACACTTCGTTTCGGTCCGAGCTAAACAGACATCCCCTGGATGTCTAGCTCCGTAAGAACATGATTCAGATATGCAAAAATCCCATTGCGTAGCAGTTCTGCATGGATTTTTGCATCGAACTGTTGCGAAGCATCCGTGAGGAGTTGCCAGTGGCAAGTCCTTAGGTGAAGGTACTGAACAGTTACGGGTAGATAGGTATCGATTTATCATGTATAGGGGGAACACACAATGACAAAAAAAGAAGTGTCTGTTGCAAAATTGGCGAGATTATTAGATCTGAATAACTTTACGGAGCAGGTGAATCTCAGGCAGAAAAAGGTATGTATCACCGAGATCAACCGTCCGGCTTTACAGCTGCATGGCTATTTTGAGCATTTTGCAGAGGGGCGCGTGCAGATCATCGGAATGGTAGAGTTTGCATATTTACAGCAGGTGGCAAAGGAGCGCAAGAGAGAGGCGTATGACAAGTTCATGAGCTTCGATATTCCGTGCGTTGTTTTTTGCAGGGGCTTCCAGCCGGATGAGGATTTTCTGGATGCGGCGACGAGGCACAATGTAGCAGTTCTCGGAACAGAGCGCGCGACCTCTGCGCTGACGGCGGAGCTGATCCGGACGTTAAACGAGGAGCTGGCACCGTGTATCACGATCCACGGCGTGCTGGTAGATGTCTATGGCGAGGGTCTGCTGATTATGGGTGAGAGCGGTATCGGAAAAAGCGAGGCGGCGCTCGAGCTGATCCGGCGCGGACACCGGCTTGTGACCGATGATGCGGTAGAGATCAAGCGTATCGATGACCGGACGCTGATCGGTACGTCTCCGGCGATCACCAGACACTTTATCGAGCTGCGTGGTATCGGTATCATCGATGTAAAGTCACTGTACGGTGTCGAGTGTGTGAAGGATAAGCAGCAGATCGATCTTGTGATCAAACTCGAGGACTGGCACAAGGATAAAGAGTATGACCGTCTTGGCATGGAGCAGGAATATACCGAGTTTTTAGGCAACAAGGTTGTCTGCCACTCGCTGCCGATCCGTCCCGGACGAAATCTGGCAGTGATCTGTGAGACCGCTGCGGTCAATCACAGGCAAAAGAAGATGGGATATAATGCGGCGCAGGAGCTGTATCGCCGCGTGCAGGCGAATATCGCGAAAGGGTCGAACCCGGATGACGATGAATAGAGGGGCAGCCGGACGAAACGATGTGAAAGCCGCGATCGGGTTTTGGAAATAGTTTTGATATGAATAAATATGTAATAAAGAAGGAGCGTAATCAAAATGGAACGAAAAAACGCATGGGATGCATATCCCGGGGACAAAAAGCAGGAGGTCTATGATTTTGCGGAGAACTACCGCGTATTTTTGTCAGAAAATAAAACCGAACGCGAATGCGTCAAAACATTCGTACAGCAGGCAGAGAAAGCCGGATTTGTCAGTTTAAAGGAGGCAGTCACAAAGGGAACTGCCTTAAAGCCGGGTGATAAGGTCTACGCAGACCACATGGGTAAATCACTCGCGCTGTTTGTGATCGGAAACACCCCCATCAGCGAGGGCATGAACATTTTAGGTGCACATATCGATTCACCGAGACTCGATCTCAAGCAGAATCCGATGTACGAGGATACCGATATGGTACTGCTCGACACCCACTATTACGGCGGTATCAAAAAATACCAGTGGGTCACACTGCCGCTGGCGCTGCACGGAGTCGTTGCGAAAAAGGACGGCACCGTTGTAGAGATCAATATCGGTGAGCAGGCATCAGATCCCGTTGTCGGCGTGAGCGACCTGCTCATCCATCTGGCGGGCGAACAGCTCGAAAAGAAAGGCAATAAGGTCGTAGAGGGTGAGAATCTGGATGTCCTCATCGGCAATCTCCCCGCAGACAAAACGGACGAGGAAAAGAACGCAAAGGAGCGCGTAAAAGCGCAGATTTTAGAGCTTTTAAAGCAGCAGTACGATATCGAGGAGGAGGATTTTTTATCCGCAGAGATCGAGGTCGTACCTGCGGGAGCAGCCAGAGATTACGGACTCGACCGCAGCATGATCATGGGCTACGGACATGATGACCGCGTCTGTGCCTATCCTTCCTTTGAGGCGATTTTACAGATGGAGGCACCGGAGCGCACAAGCGTCTGCCTGCTCGTGGACAAGGAGGAGATCGGCAGCGTCGGCGCGACCGGTATGCATTCGAGATTTTTTGAAAACACGGTTGCAGAAGTGCTCGACCTTTGCGGTGCGTATACGGATCTTGCCCTGCGCCGCGCCCTGCAGCATTCAAGAATGCTGTCATCCGATGTCAGCGCCGCATATGACCCGAACTATCCGTCCGTGTCCGAAAAGAAAAATGCGGCATATTTTGGCAGAGGTATCGTATTTAATAAATATACCGGATCACGCGGAAAATCAGGCTCAAACGACGCAAATGCGGAATATATCGCCAGACTGCGCCGGATTTTTGATGAAAACGGCGTGGCATTCCAGACATCGGAGCTTGGAAAGGTAGATCAGGGCGGCGGCGGAACGATCGCATATATTCTGGCGAATTACGGCATGGAGGTCATCGACAGCGGTGTCGCAGTGCTGAATATGCATGCGCCGTGGGAGATCATCAGTAAAGTAGATCTGTATGAGGCTTATAAAGGCTATATGGCATTTTTGAGGGAAGCATAATGCAGGAAAAACAACAATTTGAGCAGGAGCTGGCAAAGCTGCTGCGCCCGGAGCAGATCCGCCGGGAGGAACAGCTCAGCCGCCATACGACGTTTAGGGTCGGCGGTGCGGCGGAATATTTCGTGACACCCGGACTCGGACAGATTCCCCAAGTCATAGCATTGTGCAGACGATACGACCTGCCACTCACCGTGATCGGAAACGGCAGCAATCTGCTGGTTGCCGATGCAGGATTGCGCGGAGTCGTGATGGAGATCGGCAGGGCAGCCGCAGGCATTGAGATGGCAGGAGAGACGGAACTGCTCATACAGGCAGGCACATTGCTCTCAGAGGCTGCCAATACCGCGGCAAGGCATGGTCTTACCGGCATGGAATTCGCGGCGGGGATACCCGGTTCAATGGGCGGAGCGGTCGTGATGAACGCGGGAGCTTATGGCGGTGAAATGAAGGATATTTTAACGGAAGTGCGCGTGCTCACGCTGGATGGCGAGATACTCACGCGTCCGGCGCAGGAGCTGGAACTGTCCTACCGCCACAGCCGGATGATGGACGAAGGGGAGCTCGTGCTGGAGGCGCGTGTGCATCTGGAAAAGGATGATGAGACAGCGATCCGCGCGCGGATGGAAGAATTGAAGAAAAAGCGTGTCGCAAAACAGCCGCTGGAATATCCGAGTGCGGGCAGCACGTTCAAGCGCCCGGTAGGGTATTTTGCAGGAAAGCTCATTGAAGATGCAGGCTTGCGCGGTTTCCGGGTAGGGGATGCGCAGGTGTCCGAAAAGCACTGCGGGTTTGTCATCAACCGGGGCAATGCAACGGCGGCAGACATCATGGAGCTGATGCATCAGGTACAGCTTCGGGTGCGGGAGCACAGTGGCGTGGAGCTGGAGCCGGAGGTGCGGCTGCTGGGCTTTGGGCCGGACATAGGGGCACATATAAAATAGGAAAGAAAAGGGAGGGGTATCGTATGCGCTGTGTAATTTTAACCGGAATGTCGGGTTCGGGAAAGAGTACCGCACTCAAGATGATCGAGGACATGGGATATTATTGTGTCGGCAATCTGCCGATCTCGCTCGTAGAGAACTTTGTCGATCTGGCAGAGAACGACCCCGAGCTGGATAAGGTAGCGATCAATGTCGATATCCGCAGCGGACAGAATATCGGCGACCTGACCGCAGTTTTAGACCGTCTGCAGGAGCGCGGGAAAAATTTTGAGATGCTGTTTCTGGAGAGTGAGGATTCGGTCATCATCAAGCGGTACAAGGAGACCCGCCGCACGCATCCGCTTGCCGAGGGCGGCAGGGTCGAGCAGGCGATCAGCAGGGAGCGTGAGCGTTTGCAGCCGATTAAACGGCGTGCAGACTATATTCTGGATACGAGCCAACTGCTCACGCGGGAGCTGCAGGCAGAGCTGAAAAAAATGTTTGTGGAGAACCAGACCTATAAAAATCTGTATATTACGGTTCTCTCGTTCGGATTCAAGTACGGGATACCGACCGACGCGGATCTGGTCTTTGATGTACGTTTTCTGCCAAATCCATATTATGTCGAGGGGCTGCGCCCGCTGACCGGACTGGATGAGCGGATACAAAGCTATGTCAAGGACGGCGGTCAGTACGCAGAATTTATGGAAAAGCTGGAGGATATGATCGCTTTTCTCGTGCCGAATTATGTGGCAGAGGGCAAAAACCAGCTCGTGATCGCGATCGGCTGTACCGGCGGCAAGCATCGCTCGGTCACTGTGGCACAGGGCTTGTATGAACGGCTGAGCAAGCAGGAGGACTATGGTCTGCGCGTGGAACACAGAGACATAGAAAAGGATGCCCATCGTGGCAAATAACAGGAGAACGCGATGTCATTTTCAAGTGAGGTAAAGGCGGAGCTGGCAAAGCAAAGCGACAGCAAACGGCATTGCCAGCTGGCAGAGCTGGCGGCGCTCGAGATATTGGCACCGGATCATGCGCAGTTGGCAGAAAAACGGATGGCACTGGCAAAAAGGCTGTTCGGAGAAGTGACGCAGGAGGAGCTGCATGTACGGATCAATGAGCAGATGGAACAGCACCGGGAACAACTGCTGGAACGTAGCTGCTGCAAACGAGCATTCCTGCGCGGGGCATTTCTGGCTGCCGGCTCGATCAGTGATCCGGAGAAGTCCTACCATTTTGAGATCGTCTGTCAGCAGCCGCAGCAGGCACAGCTGTTGCAGGAGCTGCTCGTGTCGTTTGATCTGGATGCCAAGATCGTACAGCGCAAAAAATATCATATTGTTTATTTGAAAGAGGGTGCACAGATCGTGGATGCGCTCAATGTCATGGGTGCTTATGTCGCGCTCATGAATCTCGAAAATGTGCGCATATTAAAAGAAATGCGTGGATCTGTCAACCGTATTGTCAACTGCGAGACAGCGAACATCAATAAGGTTGTCGGTGCCGCATACAGACAGGTGGAGGATATCCATTATATACAGAGCAGGATCGGGCTGGACGAGCTGCCGCCATCGCTGCGCGAGATGGCATTACTGCGGCTGGAATACCCGGATACATCCCTCAAGGATCTCGGAGAGCTCTGTGACCCGCCTGTAGGAAAATCCGGGGTCAACCACCGGCTGCGCAAGCTCGCGGAGCTGGCAGAAAAATTAGGAAGGTGATCGGGGCATGAGCAATCAGAGACTGTTATTTATCTATAATCCACATTCGGGAGTCGGCAAGGTCAAATCACAGTTGTCGGACATTTTAGAGGTGATGGTACAGGCTGGCTATAGCGTGAGTGTACATCCGACACAGGCAGCAGGCGATGCGGCAAAGGTCGCCGCAGAGCGGGCGGGCGATTATGATCTCGTGGTCTGCTGCGGTGGGGACGGGACACTTGATGAAACGGTGTCGGGACTGATGCAAAGCGGCAGACAGGTGGCGCTCGGATACATCCCCGCAGGCAGTACGAATGATTTTGCGGCATCGCTCAATCTGCCGAAAAACATGAAAAAGGCGGCGGAGGTCGCTGTCGGTGGAAAGGATTTTCCGTGTGATGTCGGCTTGTTCGGGGATCAGCATTTTATCTATGTGGCAGCCTTCGGGCTGTTTACCGATGTGTCTTACCAGACGAGTCAGGAGCTGAAAAACATGCTGGGACATGCTGCCTATATTATAGAAGGCATGAAACGCATCGGCAACCATCCGAGCTACCGTATGCGCATTGAATACGAGGGAGGCTGCATCGAGGATGAGTTTATTTACGGCATGATCACCAATTCCCTGTCCGTCGGCGGCATCAAGGGCATGACAGGCGAGGATGTGGCGCTCAATGACGGCTTGTTTGAGGTGATGCTCGTCCGGAAGCCGAAAAATATCGTTGAGCGGAACGAGATCATCGCGGCACTCACAAAGCTGCGCCCGGAATCGGATATGATCTGCACATTTAAGACGGGGGAGATGCAGATTTCACCGTATCAGGAGATCCCTTGGACACTGGACGGAGAGTTTGGCGGCGACCAGACGCAGATCCATCTGAAAAATCTGCACCGCGCGCTGACGATCCGTGTGCCGATGGAGCCGGAGCAGGCGGAGTAGGTGTTATAATAGAAAATCCGGAAAAGCCGAATCCGGACGCTTGTGCTTTACATTTACAGGTGTTCATGTTATATTTAAGGAAACGCTGATTAAAGCGTTTCCTGCGCCGGATTTGCGCTGCGAAGTAGCAAATTCCCATGCAAATCCGTGCGACCCGCCGGAGGCTGTTAAGGAAATGCTGATTAAATCAGCATTTCCTTAACAAAGATATGGGGAGCGATCCCCACACACTCACAATCTATACAGAAAATGGAGGAATTCACATGTTAGTATCTGCAAAAGAAATGTTAGAGAAAGCAAAAGCCGGACATTATGCAGTCGGTCAGTTCAACATCAATAACCTTGAGTGGACAAAGGCTGTTCTTTTAACTGCACAGGAGTTAAATTCCCCGGTTATCTTAGGTGTATCCGAGGGCGCAGGAAAGTATATGACCGGATTCAAGACCGTTGCCGCTATGGTAAAGGCAATGGACGAGGAGCTCGGAATCACAGTTCCGGTGGCATTACACTTAGATCACGGTACTTATGAAGGATGCTACAAGTGTATTAAGGCAGGCTTTACTTCTATCATGTTCGACGGCTCACATTATCCGATCGAGGAGAACATTACAAAGACGACCGAGCTGGTAAACGTTGCTCACGCAATGGGTATGTCTATCGAGGCTGAGGTAGGCTCTATCGGCGGCGAGGAAGACGGTGTCATCGGAATGGGCGAGTGCGCTGACCCGAACGAGTGTAAGGCAGTCGCTGATCTGGGCGTTGATATGCTGGCAGCCGGTATCGGTAACATTCACGGAAAATATCCGGACAACTGGGCAGGTCTGAGCTTTGAGACACTGGATGCCATCCAGCAGAAGACAGGTATCATGCCGCTCGTACTGCATGGTGGTACAGGTATTCCGGCAGATATGATCAAAAAGGCGATCGATCTCGGTGTGTCTAAGATCAATGTAAATACAGAGTGCCAGTTATCCTTTGCAGATGCTACACGTAAATATATCGAGGCTGGCAAGGATCTCGAGGGCAAGGGATTTGATCCTCGTAAGCTCTTAGCTCCCGGAACAGACGCGATCAAGGCTACAGTAAAAG
>CAVHZH010000040.1:0-7075 GCA_963640395.1 Oscillospiraceae bacterium | reverse complement strand
TGGCAGAGAAGCGAACGAGGGTGTTCCGATAAGAGGTGCACTCCCGTTCGCTTTCTGGTTATACAGAAAAACATTATTATTTCTGTATGGTTAGAACACGATAAACTATAAAAGGGAAAGGATAAGTGACTGTTCAGTCAGGATGGACTGAAGGGTTGCAGGGATGAAACGTTATGAGCGAAACGGAAAAATTCAGCGTATCAGAGATCTTTGGTGAAAATGTATTTAACGACGCAGTTATGCAGGAGCGCCTTCCGAAAAAGATTTATAAGAGACTGAGAGAGGTTATCGAGGGTGGACACGATCTGGATCTTGCAACGGCGGATGTAGTAGCACATGAGATGAAGGAATGGGCGATTGAGCAGGGCGCTACACATTATACGCACTGGTTTCAGCCGTTGACCGGAGTAACTGCAGAGAAGCACGATTCATTTATTACAGCTCCGATGGAGAACGGCAAGGTGCTGATGAGCTTTTCAGGAAAAGAGCTGATCAAGGGCGAGCCGGATGCATCATCATTCCCCTCCGGCGGACTGAGAGCTACTTTTGAGGCAAGAGGATATACCGCATGGGATTGTACCTCACCCGCATTCGTCCGTCACGATGCAGCAGGCGCTACATTGTGTATTCCGACGGCATTCTGCTCTTATACAGGAGAGGCGCTGGATCAGAAAACACCGCTGCTCCGTTCTATGGAAGCTGTCAATGCACAGGCACTCCGTCTGTTGCGTTTATTTGGCAATACAACCTCCAAGAAGGTAACACCTTCCGTAGGTGCTGAGCAGGAATACTTCATCGTAGACCGTGCAAAATATTTAAAGAGAAAAGATTTGATTTTTACCGGACGTACCTTATTCGGAGCAATGCCCCCGAAGGGACAGGAAATGGATGACCATTACTTCGGTGCGATCCGCGAGCGCATCGGCGCATATATGAAGGATGTCAACAAAGAGCTGTGGAAGCTCGGTGTATCTGCAAAGACACAGCACAACGAGGTAGCTCCGGCACAGCACGAGCTGGCTCCGATCTACGCAGAGTGCAATGTAGCGACCGACCACAACCAGTTGATCATGGAGACATTAAAGAAGGTCGCAGGCCGTCACGGACTGCAGTGCCTGTTACACGAGAAGCCGTTTGCAGGTGTGAATGGTTCCGGTAAGCATAACAACTGGTCGATCACCACAGACGATGGTATCAACCTGTTAGATCCCGGCTCTACACCGCATGAAAATGTTCAGTTTTTACTTGTACTGACCTGTATTTTAAAGGCAGTCGATGAGCATGCGGATCTGTTACGTGCATCTGCGGCAGACGTTGGAAACGATCACAGACTGGGAGCAAACGAGGCACCGCCCGCCATTCTCTCTATTTTCCTCGGAGAGCAGTTAGAGGATGTACTGACCCAGTTGATCAGCACCGGAAGCGCAACACACAGCTTAAAGGGCGAAAAGCTCGAGACAGGTGTTAAGACGTTACCTGATTTCATGCGTGATGCAACAGACAGAAACCGTACATCACCGTTTGCATTTACCGGAAATAAGTTTGAGTTCCGTATGGTAGGCTCACAGGCTTCGATCGCACAGCCGAACGTTGTACTGAACACCATCGTGGCAGATGCATTTGCTGAGGCATGTGATATCTTAGAGAAAGCAGATAACTTCGATGAGGCAGTACATGACCTGATCAAGAAGTATGCGATCGAGCATCAGCGTATCGTATTCAATGGCAACGGCTATTCTGATGAGTGGGTAGCTGAGGCAAAGAAGCGCGGACTGCCGAATATCAAGTCTATGGTAGATGCGATCCCGGCATATGCAACCGACAAGGCTGTTTCATTATTTGAGAAATTTGGCGTATTTACAAAGGTTGAGCTGGAGTCCCGTGTAGAGATCGAGTATGAGACCTATGCAAAGACGATCAATATCGAGGCAAAGGCGATGATCGATATCGCAGGAAAGCAGATCATCCCTGCCGTAATTAAATATACAACCAATCTGGCAAACTCTATCAATGCTGTAAAGGCAGCAGGTGCCGCTGATGTGTCTGTACAGACAGAGCTCCTTTCTGAGACCTCTGATTATCTCTCAGACGTAAAGACAGCACTTGCCAAGCTGATCGATGTCACCGAAAAGGGTGCAGAGCTGGCAGAGGGTGTGGAGCAGGCAACCTACTACAGAGATGTCGTAAAGGTCGCAATGGATGAGCTCCGTGCACCGGTTGACAAACTGGAAATGATCGTAGACAAAGACTTATGGCCGATGCCGTCTTATGGCGATCTGATCTTCGAGGTATAGTACCTCACTTACTAGTTATGGCTAATCGTTAGATTAGTATTTATCTAATCCCCTTTAGAGTATAGGAAAATCCCCGGCGAAAGCCGGGGATTTTTCCTGTTACTAAAAGAGCACTATCTGTCCGTCCAGAATGGCATATTCTGTCTCATCGCCAAGCTCCATTTGTGCCTGACCGCTCGTGCCCTGCGTGATGTCGTTTTGCAGCGCGGCGAGCTGATCCGAAGGAACCATCGCATGGATACAGACACCGTCGGTATATTCGGTATCGAGAACCGTGATACCCGCGTTGGCGAGCAGATACTGGATCTTGCCAAGATTCGTATAATCAGTGCGGACCGATAGCCGTATACCCTGTTGACGCGTGATGATCACAGAGTTGGCGAGCCCCTCCTGCACCGACTTCTGATAGGCGCGGACGAGTCCTCCGGTACCCAGCAATGTGCCGCCAAAATAGCGCGTCACGACGACTGCCACATTGTGGATGTCCTCACGCAGCAATACATCCAGCATCGGTCGTCCGGCTGTGCCGGACGGTTCACCGTCATCACTGCATCGGGTGTTTTCGTGTTTGGCGCCGATCGTAAATGCCGTACAGTTGTGTCTGGCATCCCAGTATTCCTTTTTCTTCCTATTAAAAAAGGCGATCGCCTCCTCCTCGGAGGATACCGGTTCTACGGACGCGATAAAGCGTGATTTTTTTTCTTCAATTTCTCCGACACCGCCCTGATAGACGGTCTTATAGCCTGCGTTTTCCATGCCTACGAGTATAGCATGTTACGCCAAAGTTTACAAGCATAGAAAATAATGGTATACTAAAGTAATTTGAAATGCGCTGCTGGGACGGGACACGGCGCAAAAGAACAGTTACCCGGATTTCAGGAGGAAAACGATGAACTATGGAAAAGAGGGGGCAAAAAAGCAGGCCAAAAAGCTCTCTGCCAAATCTCCCAAGATTTTACGAAAGTTCAAAGTGATAGGCTATAAGCTCTTGCTCGTGGCAGCATTTGTGTTAGTTGTAGGCGTAGGATTTACCGGTTTCGGCATCTATAAGGGGATCATCGACTCCTCACCGACGATCGATGCGATGGATGTCACGCCGACGGGATATTTATCTACGGTACTGGACACTGAGGGCAATACGACGGCGACGCTGGTCGCATCGGGTGCAAACCGTGTCTACGTCACGATCGATGAGATACCGCTGGATCTGCAGCATGCATTTGTAGCGATCGAGGATGCGCGTTTTTATGAGCATAACGGCATTGATCTCAAGGGAATCATCCGTGCCGGAGTCAAGGGCATTTTATCCGGCGGGCATTTTTCGCAGGGTGCATCTACGATCACCCAGCAGTTGTTGAAAAATAACGTGTTCACAACATGGACGACAGACAGGGGCTTTGCAAAGATCGTGCGGAAGCTGCAGGAGCAGTATCTTGCGGTCCAGTTGGAAAAAAAGGTGGACGACAAGGACTGGATACTGGAAAATTACCTGAATACGGTCAATCTGGGTCAGAATTCCTTGGGTGTACAGGCTGCCGCGACGCGCTATTTTAACAAGGATGTGTCAGAACTGACATTGTCCGAATGTGCTGTGATCGCGGGCATTACTAAAAATCCCGAGGGACTCAACCCGATCAGCCATCCCGAGGAGAACGCCAGGCGGCGGCAGGAGGTCCTCGATAAGATGGAGGAGCAGGGCTATATCACGCAGGAGCAGAAGGAGAAGGCGCTCGCCGACAAGGTATACAAGCGCATCAAAAAGGTCAATATCAAAAAGACTGAGGAGAGCAGCCAGATCAATTCCTATTTTGTGGATGAATTGACCAATCAGGTGATCGAGGATCTGCAGACGGTCAAGGGATATACAAAGGCAGAGGCTTACCGGGCGCTCTACAACAGCGGTCTGACGATCCAGTCCACACAGGATCCCGCGATCCAGAAGATCTGCGATGAGGAGGTCAATAACCTTGCAAACTATCCGACACAGCCGAAGGTATCTTTCAGCTACCGGCTGAGTGTCCAGAAGTCGGATGGCAGTGTTGCCAACTACGATGAGCACACGATGCTGGCATATTATCAGGCATCAAACAAAGATTACACGATCAATTTTTCGAGTCAGGAGGCTGCTGCGGCAGCGATCGAGGCATACAAGCAGGAGATCATGGAGCCGGGTGATACGATTGTCGAGGGCGGCGAATATGTGAATTATACGCTGCAGCCGCAGGCGGCGCTCACGATCATCGACCAGAGTACCGGAGAGGTCAAAGCGATCGTAGGCGGACGCGGTGACAAGGTGGCAAACCGCACATTGAACCGCGCCACGGATTCTACCCGCCAGCCCGGATCGACATTCAAGGTGCTGGCAGCATATGCACCGGCATTGGATAAAGCGGGCATGACGCTGGCGACGGTGGAGGATGATGCGCCGTACAGCTATGCAAACGGCACATCGCTGCGCAATTATGACGGCCGATACCGCGGATTTACGAGCTTCCGTACCGCGATCACCTACTCGATCAATGTTGTGACCGTCAAGTGTCTGACGGATATCGGTGTAGACACGGGATTTTCTTATTTGCAGGATTTTGGATTTACGACGTTGAAGGACAGTGACCGTGTGCAGTCGTTGGCGCTCGGCGGTCTGACTGACGGCGTGACGAATCTGGAGCTGACCGCGGCGTATGCGACGATCGCAAACGGCGGCACATATACAAAGCCGCGCTTTTATACAAAGATTCTCGATCATGACGGAAATGTCCTGATCGACAACACACCGCAGACGAAAAGCGTGCTGGGGGAAACGACCGCATGGCTGCTGACCGACGCGATGAAGGACGTGATTACGACCGGAACCGGTAAGCTGTGTAATTTTGAGGGCATGACGCTGGCGGGCAAGAGCGGTACGACGACGAAAAACAGGGATGCGTTGTTTGCGGGCTTTTCACCCTATTATAGCTGCGTGGTATGGGGCGGCTATGATGACAATACGCCGCAGGCGAGCGGAACGACCAGCTATCCGAAGCTGATCTGGAAAGCCGTGATGCAGCGTCTCCATGAGGGGCTGGAGGACAAGGACTTTGAACAGCCGGCAGGGATCGTCACCGCACAGGTCTGCAAGAAATCCGGCAAGCTGGCGGTCGAAGGGCTGTGCGACAGGGATCCGCGCGGCTCACAGGTGACGACCGAGTATTTTGCCGCAGGCACAGAGCCGACCGAAGCATGTGATACGCATGTAAAGATAACGACCTGTAAGGCATCCGGAAAACCGGCAGGACCGTACTGTCCGGAGGATCAGCTCACAAAGACCGTTTATATCAGCGGCGGTTCGTCCGGTACGGAGGATTCCCCGTATTTACTGCCGAAAAACCTGAGCACAGAGAAGTGCCCGGTGCATGAAGTACCGGATACAGAGCCGGTAGACATTACCGGGGACACCGGCGGGGAGGACGGATCCCCGGAATCGGACAGCTCCACCGAACCGGGCAATGGCGGTTCGGAAGAATCGGGCGATTCGCATACCGGGCAGGACGACGGGAATCAGACATCGATTGACCAGGGGAATGTGTCGGATTGATGATTGGATAGAATGCGTGAAGCAGAAGGCAAGCGAGATGGCGGAAGAAAAAGTAGCCCAAATGTCAGCAGATATAGTTACTGATACAGAAGCTGCGACGCGGATGTCTTTAATATCCAGGAAGATAAAAAAAGGGAAAACGCTTTCTGTTATAGCAGCCGAGATGGAAGAAACAGAGGAAGTGATCCTGCCGTTATATGAGCGGGTAAGTGCACAACTGGCACTACAGGCATAACACATCGATAAAATAAAACCACCGGGCATGGGACTGTGAACGTATCGCAGGGCATGTCAGGTGGTCTTTTTTGTAGCTATTGTTTTGTGAGGGTTTCTGGGAGGGTGTTCGTTGTCGTCTGTGGATTCGGGATGTTCTCGGAGTTTGCCGTACATGTTGAGGTATTCTGTCAATAGAGCGATCTCCTGTGTATCGCGCGAACGAAAGATTTCTATCATAGTCGGAGGAAAATTGAGCTGTGGGTCATCCGTAGGCAGACCGCGTACCAGATAGTCCATAGAGACGTCGAATATTTCACAGATATCTAACAATCGTTCCAGCGAAAACATCGAAACACCGCGTTCGCATTCGCTCAAATGCTTGACGGATACATCCAGCTCACCGCATAGCTCCAGCTGTCCCATACTGTGAGATTTCCGCAGTCCGGCGATCCGCCTTCCGATCGCAGTCTGTAGATCAATTGAAGAAATTGCCATTTTCACGAAAAAATACCTCCTTCATATTCTTATCATAAAAGTCTTAGATTACGCAAACTAAACTTAATAGGTATTGCACATTACACCTGACAGGTGTATAATAAAACAGAATCAACGAGTAATAGAACCTATAAACTGAATATGTGATAGGTAATTGTGAAATTATTGTATCATATTGGGTTGGTTGGATTGCGGTACGCATTGTCCGCGGAGCATTACATTTTGTATTGGCAGATGCACGTTTGCTCGCGCTGCACCTATAACGAATGACAGGCCTGTGCGCGCATGACCCAAACACATAACGTACAGCTGCTGGCATCTGGCGACAGTTTCCGTTAGCCGACACATTGAAAAATAGTTTCACAAATACGTACTAGTGTACTGACACATTCATATTTCGACTAATTGACTTGTCTATTTTCCCATTGAACTGCGTTGACCTCAATCAACGATGCCACCGCATCGCCTCTTTCAGTCGCCTTGTCAATGAAAAAAT
>CAVHZH010000039.1:0-19032 GCA_963640395.1 Oscillospiraceae bacterium | reverse complement strand
GAAATGTGCTCATTCATGCAAGCATGACTCACACATTTTCACAGATGATGGCTGGACTGTGACTAATTTTCTCAATAATTTCATGTAAAATCTTGTAATTTTGCATTCCGTGCGCTAAACTTGAAACTAATGTAACTGTTCAGTACCCTCACAGTTACAAACTAATTATACAGGAGGTACACACAAATGGCAAAATCATCCGTTTATTTTACCACATTTAAAACCAGCGATCACGAAAATCTTCTGCAGAAGCTCCACCGCCTCATGCGCAGTGCCGGTTTCGAGCAGATCGATCTACAGGATAAATATGCCGCGATCAAAATCCACTTCGGCGAATACGGCAATCTGTCATTCCTGCGTCCGAACTACGCAAAGGTCGTAGCCGACTATGTAAAGGAGCGCGGCGGCAAGCCGTTCCTCACCGACTGCAACACACTCTATGTCGGCAGTCGTAAAAATGCACTCGACCACTTAGATACCGCTTACGTCAACGGCTTTTCACCGCTCCAGACCGGATGCCACGTGCTGATCGCAGACGGTCTCAAGGGTACAGATGAGACGATCGTTCCGATCAACGGCACATATGTGAAGGAAGCCAAGATCGGACATGCCATCATGGATGCCGATGTCTTTATCTCCCTGACACACTTCAAAGGTCACGAGATGGCAGGCTTTGGCGGCACATTAAAAAATATCGGCATGGGCTGTGGCTCACGCGCCGGCAAGATGGAGCAGCACTGTGACGGCAAGCCGAGTGTCGCCAGAATCGATGACTGTATCGGCTGCGGCGCATGTTCACGTATCTGTGCACACGGCGCACCAGTCATCGCAAACAAAAAGGCTTCGATCGACCACGACAAATGCGTCGGCTGCGGCAGATGTCTCGCGGTCTGCCCGAAGGATGCGATCGAGGCAGATTATAGCGACTCTATCGCAATGCTCAACTACAAAATGGCAGAATATTCACTGGCTGTCTGCCAGAACCGCCCGTGTTTCCACGTTTCGCTGATCTGTGATGTGTCACCGAACTGCGACTGCCACTCTGAGAATGACATTCCGATCATTCCCAATGTCGGTATGCTCGCCTCCTTCGATCCGGTTGCGCTCGATGTGGCATGTGCCGACCTGTGCAACGCCCAGACTCCGATCAAGGAGAGTATTCTCGGTGAAAATATTGAAAAGCTCGGCAACCACGAGGGACACGACCATTTCCACATGACACATCCCGACACCGAATGGAAGTCCTGCATCGCACATGCGGTAGAGATTGGGCTCGGCTCAGATGACTACGAATTGATTTCAATCTAAATAAAAACTGCCGCAGTCTGTTTCCGGTCAGAATGCTCATGAACCAAGCTCAGATGCAAACTCTGCGAAGCCGGCGCCGGTCGGAACCGCACAAAATTCCATCGGTCTGCCGCTTTTTGGATGTATAAAACACAGTCGACTGCTACAGAGCGCCAGCGGCTGCCCGCCACCGGACGGCTGCTGCCCGCCATATTTGACATCCCCGACAAGCGGATGTCCGACCGCCGCAAGCTGCACACGGATCTGATGATGCCTGCCCGTATCTAAAGTGATACGGAGCAGGCTTTTTTCGTCCTTCACCGCCAGCCTTTCATAAGAAAGGCGCGCCTCTTTTCCTCCGTCCGCCGCCGCTCCCTCGACTACTGCCGAGGTATTCGTGCGCCCGTCGCGCCGCAGGATATGTACCAGACTACCTGACGATTCCGTGACCCCCTGCACAACCGCATAATATTCCTTTGAAAAACCGCCGCCCGTAAGCTCCCTGCCAAGCGCCGCGGCAGCCTCCCGCGTCTTTGCGAGCACGAGCAGCCCCTCCACCGGCTGGTCGAGGCGGTGAATCACATAGATCCCGCCGCGCGCGCCGTTTGCCGCCTGACGGCTCGCAAGCAGGCTGACCAGATCCTGCTGCCTGATATTTTTTGTCTCAACCGCCAGAAACGGCGGCTTGTGAACCACAAAAAGCTCCTCGTCCTCATAGACGATCATCCGCTCAATCTGTCTCATTGTCATTCGCATATGCATCCTCCTGCGCCGCTTTTCCGCTGTAGATCTGCCAGATCAGAAACGCGCTGACCGGTCCCAGCAAAAAACCGCCCCTTGAATATACTTTTACACCCACATAGATACTGACCAGCACCGCAAGCGGCGGCACACCGAGCTTTTTGCCGATCAGCCGCGGCTCCATCGCCTGTCGCGTAAAGCTCGTCACGACATACAGCACGATAAACCAGATGCCAGTCACATAGCGTCCCGTGAAAAAACGCCACAGCGCCCACGGCAGAAAGCAGATCCCCGTCCCAAGAAACGGCAGTGCATCACAGATGCCGATCGCCACGCCAAGCAGCAAAAAGTAGGGCTGTCCCGCCACGAACAGCCCTGCCACGCAGATCGTCGTGATCGTCGCCACGATGATGAGCTGTGCCTTGAGATAGGTCGCACCAATGCTGCGCACCGCCTGCCCGAAGCCGTCATGGAACAGCCCCCGCACGACCGCCCCCAGATCTTCCAGGAGATGCTCATAGCCATTAAGCATAAGCAGCGCACTCACAACCGTCACGAGTGTATATGCCATCACGCGCAGCGTACCGCTGCCGACAGTTTTCCAATTATCTAACAAACTTGCCGGATCGAAACGGATGCTGCGGTCACGGAGTGCGCTGATCAGCACGCGGTAATCTTCTTTTTCCATGATCCACCGCCCGGTTATCACATGCAGCCGCTCACAGCAGTCATTCCAGACGGTGCGCCCCTGCGTGACCGCTTGGTCAGTCAGTCCGCGCCGGCTTATATAACTGCCTCCCGCAAGCATCCCATAACCGATCCCGCAGGCGATGAGCAGGCTTACAAGGATACCGGTAAACAACGCCGCATATCCCGCCGCCTCACGGCGCATATGCAGCCGCCGCTCCAGCCTTTGCCTGAGTGGATAGAGAATGCCTGCCATAAAGAAACCGACGCAAAAAGGGAATACTACCGGCAATATATATTCCATCGCGATATATACAGCCAGAGTAATCCCTATCAGTCGGATCCATCGATACCATCTGAAAATGTCCCTGTTTTTTCCAAAATTTGTTCTCTGCTCGCTCATACTGCTAGTATGCACATCGCACAGAGATCTATCACTGGAAGTTAAAGTTATCTCACGATTCAAGCTCTACAGCTTGAATCTGTAACCTACTCCCCAAATAGTTTCTATATATTGCGGTTTCGCGGTATTGTACTCGATCTTTTCACGGATCTTTTTGATGTGGACCGTAACCGTAGCAATGTCCCCCTCGGGCTCCATTTCCCAAATTGTACTAAATAATTCCTCTTTTGAAAAGACCCGGTTCGGATTTTCTGCGAGAAACGTCAGCAGATCGAACTCCTTTGTCGTAAACTGCTTTTCCTCATCATTCACCCACACACGCCGCGCGGTCTTATCGATGCGGATGCCGCGGATCTTGATCTCGTTTCCGCGTGCGGCACCGGGAGAAGTCAGCGTGTCATAGCGTGCCAGATGCGCCTTGACGCGTGCGACCAGCTCGCTCGGCGAAAACGGCTTCGTGATGTAATCGTCCGCGCCCAGCCCAAGCCCGTGGATCTTATCAATATCATCCTTTTTCGCAGATACCATAAGAATCGGTACATTCTTTTTGTCACGGATCTCCCGGCAGATGTCAAAGCCATCCATATCCGGCAGCATGAGATCCAGAATAAACAGGTCAAAATCCTCCTCCAGCGCGCGTTCCAGACCCTTGCGCCCGTTCTCCTCGATCTCCACCTCGAAATTACTCAGCTCCAGATAGTCCTTTTCCAGCTCTGCAATAGAGATCTCATCCTCAATAATCAATATTTTTTTCATTCGGTTCCTCCTGTATGCTCCTGCGGCTGCGTTTCAGCCACCTGATATTTGCGGATCACAAAATACATGATCGTTCCGATACCGGGCTTTGATGTCGCCCAGATCTTGCCGCCGTGATCCTCAATGATCTTCTTCACGATCGACAACCCGATCCCGCTGCCGCCCGTCGCCGAATTCCGCGATGCATCCGCGCGGTAAAAACGGTCGAAAATGTACGGCAGGTCACGCGCCTCGATCCCGCGTCCGTTATCCTCAATCTCTACCTGTATAAAGTCTCCGACATCCTTGATCCTCATGTGGATCAGACCCTGCGGCTTGTCCATATATTTCAGCGTATTGCTGATAATGTTATTGATCACACGCCCCAACTGCTCCGGGTCTGCGATAATCAGCGTGTCATCCGACACATAATTCATATATTGCAGCGATACATTTTTCGATTCCATTTCAATCGCCAGATCCTCCACACAATCGCGGAAGTAGTCTGCCACATTGATCTTGTTAAAATTATACGGTATGCGGTTCGTATTGATCTGGGAATACAGTGTCAGCTCATTTACCAGCCGCGTCATGTCATTCGTCTTATTATAGATCGTTTTGATGTAATGATCCATCTTTTCCGGTGTATCTGCCACACCGTCAATGATGCCCTCGACATAGCCGCGCACTGCTGTCAGCGGTGTTTTCAGATCATGGGAAATATTGCTGATGAGCTCGCGGTTCTGCCGCTCATTGTTCAGACGCTCCTCGGAGTATTCCTTGAGCCGCTTGCGCATCTCCTCAAAATTCTGGCACAGCTCACCGATCTCATCATTTGTCTCCGCCTCGATCGTAAAATCGAGATTGTCCTCCATGATGTTTTTCGTAGCGATCTGCAGCTTGCGGATCGGATTGATCATGCCGCTGTAGATCCAGATCGCCAGCATGCTCGCGGTGAAGATCAGGATCAGGACGACCGATATCGCCATATCTACGATCATCTGCTTCAGCTCGGGAATGATCTCCTGTACATTGCTGATAATAAATGCCGTGCCCGGCGTACCATCTGAAAACAGGAAATCCACCTGCTTGATCAGCACATGCTCCTCGCTGTCCATGTAGGCTCCCATATCCCACTCCTCACCGGTGTAATCCGGCAGGTTATCCGGGATCTTTTTTACCCTGTCACGATCCAGATAATAGATCTCCATGCCCTTGCGCACGAGCAGATAGGAATTTTTATCCTGTAAGGACTCATCCAGCTCCTGCAGATAGTCCAGATCCTCGAGCTTCTCCGGATTGGTGTCCGCCAGCTCGAGCAGCTTCTCGTAGTTCTGCTCCGTATAACGGTTCAACAGCTGGACGTTGTTGAGCAGATACGTGTACTCGGATGCCTCAATGCCGTAATTCTGCTCCAATTCTTTCATCTGTATGTGACGGAAGCTAAAAAATGCCGCTCCCACAAGGACAATCGGGACAAATATGATCGTACAGAATGCGATCAACAATTTTGTGCGCTGTTTCATTGGTTTCTTACTCCGGTCGAAAAAATAGGATTGATACCGATCAGTATCAACCCTATTATAACATGCTTTTTAAAAAAGATTTCTTAAAAATGTATAAACAGTTCAGAGCCAAGACAATTTTCAATAAATACATGTAAAATGCTTGCATTTTTAAATGTATTTTTGAAAATTTTTTTGGCGAGAGCCAAATATGAGCAAAAGTAAAGCTGTGTAACAGCGATTTTGCGAATGGCTCTGAACTGTTATGTTCCTTTCCGGTAGGCGTCTTTGCGAATGGCGCGGGCTGAACTGTTACTAAACTATTACTTTCCTGCCTTCAACGCATCCACCTTATCGAGCGCCTCCCACGGCAGATCCAGATCTGTTCTTCCGAAGTGACCGTAAGCTGCGGTCTGCTGATAGATCGGTCTGCGCAGGTTGAGCATCTGGATGATCCCTGCCGGACGCAGATCAAAGTTCTCGCGGATCAGCTCTACGAGCTTCTCATCAGAGAGCTTTCCGGTACCGAACGTATCGACCATGACGGAAGTCGGCTCTGCCACACCGATCGCGTAAGACAACTGGATCTCGCAACGGTCAGCAAGCCCTGCCGCAACGATATTTTTTGCTACATAGCGGGCTGCGTATGCTGCGGAACGATCTACCTTTGTGCAGTCCTTTCCAGAGAAAGCGCCGCCGCCGTGACGGGCATATCCGCCGTATGTATCTACGATGATCTTACGCCCGGTCAGACCTGCATCTCCGTGCGGTCCGCCAATGACAAAGCGACCGGTCGGGTTGATGAAAAACTTGGTCTTATCGTCCACCAGCTCTGCAGGCAGGATCGGATCGAATACATATTTTTTAATATCCTCGTGGATCTGCTCCTGTGTCACATCCTCGTCGTGCTGGGTAGATAATACAACCGCCTCGAGACGCTTCGGCTTGCCGTTCTCATCATACTCTACAGATACCTGCGTCTTTCCATCGGGGCGGAGATACGTCAATGTACCGTCCTTGCGCACCTTTGTCAACTGCAATGCCAGCTTGTGCGCCAGTGAGATCGGGTAAGGCATATACTCCTCGGTCTCATTCGTCGCATAGCCGAACATCATACCCTGATCGCCTGCTCCGGTGTCAAGATCATCCTTCAGTGCGCCTTCCTTTGCCTCCAGCGCCTTGTCAACACCCATCGCGATGTCTGCTGACTGCTGGTCCAGTGCTACCATGACTGCACAGGTATTTCCGTCGAAGCCGGTTTTTGCATCGTTGTAGCCGATCTCATTGACTGTCTTGCGGACGATCGCGGGGATATCCAGCTTTGCCTTCGTCGTGATCTCTCCGGTCACCAGTACAAATCCGGTACAGCATGCCGTCTCACATGCCACGCGGCTCATCGGGTCCTCTGCCATACATGCATCCAGAATCGCATCTGATACTGCATCGCAGACTTTATCGGGATGTCCTTCTGTCACGGACTCGGATGTAAATAATAATTTCTCCATTCCTATGTTTCCTCCTTGAGTTAAAAAAATCCGCTTATTTCAGAAAATAAGCGGATTGATTGCGATATCAAATCCTCTTATTGTTCGATTACTCGCTCAGGCTGGCACCTTCCGAAACGGGGTTGCCGTGACTTCACAGATCCTATGTATCTCCATCACTCTGAATAAGGGATATTGTTTGCCTTTAACCATACTCTATTTAGTTACGAAAGTCAACCTCTTTTGCGAAATCCGGTGTAACAGTGTCACTGTTCAGACCACAGACAGTCACTTGCTGTCAATCTGCGTAAGAACCTTTTTCTTGTTGTTGTGCTTTTATATTGTCCATTGTATAATACGCTTATGGCTAGTACAGTGATTTCTAAATAACTATCCCAATAACTTGCCTGTTTTTGGTCTAGTTATTTATGAAACGCTGTACTAGGTCAAGAAAACCAAAGGAGGGTGATCATTTGAAAAGGAAGAAACTGGCTGGCTTTGTGATTCTGTTCATCGGTATCTGCATGCTTGGATACGGTGTATACAGAGGCGAGGTTGATACCGTGCTGGCAAAGGCTGTAAAAATATGTATGGAGTGTGTGGGAATTGGATAAAAGAAAAAATGTGATTTCTATGCTTTTGGCGCGATTCAGGTGCTTGATTCAGACGTTGGCGGCACTTGCTTCAAATATCCATCTGCCAAATTTTTTGAGTGGAAAAATATATCAGGGAAATGCGAAATCTGTCTGTGTCCCTGGACTCAACTGCTATTCATGCCCTGCTGCGACGGCTTCCTGCCCCATTGGTGCTTTTCAGTCAGTGGTCGGTTCTTCCAAATTTAAGTTTTCTTATTATATCACCGGTTTTTTTATTCTTCTCGGTGTGACTCTCGGAAGATTGATCTGCGGCTTTTTCTGCCCATTCGGATGGCTGCAGGATCTGCTTCACAAAATACCGTTCAAAAAGCTGTCAACAGCCGGGCTAAAGCCGTTAAGGTATTTGAAGTACATTATTTTGGCGGTGTTTGTCATATTGCTTCCGATATTTGTCACAAACTCGATCGGAATGGGTGATCCGTTCTTCTGCAAGTACATTTGTCCGCAGGGTGTTTTGGAAGGTGCGATACCGCTTTCACTTGGAAACAGTGCGATCAGAACCGCGCTCGGTGAGCTTTTTACCTTCAAGAGCGTTATTCTTGCAGCGGTAATTGTTTTGAGTATGATCTTTTACCGGCCGTTTTGCAAGTGGGTCTGCCCCCTCGGAGCGATTTACTCTCTCTTTAATAAAGTTTCATTCTTAGAAATTCAGGTTGAGAAGGATCGCTGTATCGGCTGTAACTGCTGCATCAAGGCATGCAAAATGGATGTAAATGTTCTCGAAACGCCAAATCACCCGGAGTGCATACGGTGCGGGGCTTGTATGAAAGCCTGCCCCGAGAATGTCATCGGTTATCGGTTTCTTGGTAGGGAAACCACAAGCGGTTCATACGATACACAAGACCATTAAACACAATAGATAATAGCGGAACTATTTATGCGATGTTTCGCAGCCGCCTATCAAACACAATTCAAGAAGGAGATTTACCATGAAAACTAAAAAAATGACAAAAATTTTTGCCGTGCTGCTCACACTTGCAACCGCAGCTTCTTTTTCGGCTTGCTCTGCGAAAAATACTGAGGATAGCTCAACTGTGGCAGAAAGCGAATCAAGTGCAGCTTCCAGTGGGTCAACCGACGCTGAGAGCGCAACCGACAAAATAAATGCTATTTATCAGGAGGAAAACCAGATTTTCTCGGAGCACAAGGACTTGTGGGACAAGGCTTTTGAGGTGTTAAGCGGCACAACAGCCGATGAAGGCGAAAATTACGGAGACTATCTATACGATACGATTAACGCCAGTAAGGATACCTTTACGGAGGAAGAATTAAAAACGCTCAATGCGGATATTGAGAAAATTCGTGATTTTGAAAATCAGATCGCCGCGCTTCAGTCCGAAGCCGGAATAACAGATGCTGAAAGCACCGATAGTTTTTCGGCTGATGAAAGTGCCTTGAAGGACATATCAGGCAAGGATTTTGACGGAAACGATATTGACAGCAGTATTTTTTCCAACAATGCAGTTACCGTTTTGAATTTCTGGTTCACGGGCTGCAAGCCGTGCGTTGCAGAGCTCTCCAAGCTGAACGAAATGAACGAAGAACTCAAATCGATGGGCGGAGAGGTCGTAGGCGTGAACACATCCACGAATGATTACAACGAGTCGGCAATCGAGGAGGCAAAGCAGGTGCTTGAAAGTCAGGGCGCAAGCTACCGCAACCTCTCGATTGATTCAAACACAGCAGCAGGCGCATATGCAAATAATATCATAGCTTATCCAACAACGATTCTTGTTGACAGAAGCGGAAACATCGTTGGTGAGCCCCTCCTCGGCGGTGTGGACGATGAAGATAACTACAACAGTCTGATGGAACAAATAAAAACCGTGATTGCACAGGATGCCTCAAGCAATTAAAAATCAGAATGAAAACGGAGATGTTCTATCACACAGATCGACCGGGTGCATGCTATGTCACTGCTCATCCTTTTGCTTTCTCGGATTCGCCAGATACTTTTTCACAGAATCAAATACCATCTCACGCGAGTATACCCGCTTTGCGGCATCCTTTTTCGATGTGCGGAAACCCTGTACGCGCTTCAGGGCGATCCGGTGCGCCCCGTCCATCTCGCGGATCGAACGCTCCAGATTTTCTTTAGAAAAACGCGCCCGCTCGTCGGCAAGTGCCACACCCGCCGCCTGTGTCTTTTCCTGCACGGAATTTACAAACAGCTCCATATGCTGGTTCAGCGCGGCTTCGAGCGCCACGACATTGTGCTCAAAATGCGTCAGCGCCGATACTGTCAATGTCGCATCTGCGGACACCACTGCCATGAATAACAGCGACAGCAGCTCCATCCACAGCGGCGAGATCCATCCGGTCATATTTTTTGTGAACGGTGCAATCCCATAGACAACAATCAGCCCTGCGATGCCGAAGCCGCACGATGCCGGAAAACACACGCGCCCGTTAATATTTAACGGTACATCGCTGTAATCCCACCAGTAGGCGTGGAACAGCTTTTCCAGTACATACGATGTCACATATTCCAGCACGATGCTCCCGAAAAAAGCGATCAGAAAAATCTGCCACCACACGAGCTCCGGCGCATCCTGTGCATGCACCCGGTCCACAATAAACGTGATCGACGCAGCGCCCACGCCATAGATCGGGCAGAGCGGGCCGTACAAAAACCCTCTGTTCTGCCATTGTCCGGTCTTGATCGTACAGAATGTGGATTCATAAATCCATCCCATACAGCTAAATACTACGAAATACACAAAATATCTGCTAATCCACATAATTCCTCTCTTTGCTTTTACGAATCGGATGCCTGCAAATCGATCGCTCCGGGCTGTCTGCACGAGGGCACATCGCTATGAATAGCTGTGCTTTTTTGCACGCCGGTACAGCAATGTCTCCGAAAGGGAGCTGTATTTATCTGCGAGACATAATATCCATGCCTCACGGCTGCCCGGAATCCGCGTGATCGTCAGCGGCCACATATGCGACCGGATCATCTGCTGAACCTGCTGATCCACCTGAAAATAATACACCGCATTCTCGCAGGCGGTGTCCGGGTGATGATAACCATGCAATCTGTGCGACTTGTCATTTACATGCCAGTCATACAGATAAAAGTCATGCAGATATGCACCCAGCAGCAATGCCCGCTCATCCGCGCCCAGATGCAGCCTGCGGTTCAGCCAGAAGCACATTGCCGTCACCCGCTCCGCATGATCGTAGGTCGTGACCGCTCCATGCTGGATATAACGGCGCATCTCCTGTATTTTTTCGTGGGTGCGGTACGCACGCAAAAAATGATCTAATTCTGTCTGTTCCTGTTTTGTCAGTTTCATGTGAACTTCACCTGCCTTACACATGTCTTTTTATATGATACTCAATTCCACCGGGCAAGTCAATTGCAGAAAAAGCCGCAAACAGCTCTTTCGCGCCCGATCGGTATGCAAAATATCTATTTTATTGCCTTTATTGCCGCAAAAGGGCAGCCACCATCTGATGACTGCCCTCATTTTCCTTTATCGGAGCTAAAGAAATGCTGATTTAATCAGCGTTTCCCTAACCGATCAGTGCTCATACCATCCGAGCACGCCGGGATGTAAGTTAATATTGATCTGCTTGATCTCCTGATACTCCTCCAGTCCATGCACGCCGAGCTCTCTGCCGATGCCGCTCATCTTGTAGCCGCCCCACGGAGCCTCGTTGAATGTCGGATTGTAGCAGTTGATCCACGTAATACCCGCACGGATCTCCTTGATGACACGCAGCGCACGTGAACCATCACTGGTAAATACGCCTCCTGCCAGACCATACGGTGTATCGTTTGCCATGTCGATCGCTTCCTTCTCTGACTTGAACGACTGCACGGTTACAACCGGTCCGAAGATCTCCTCTTTGACAATCGTCATATCAGGGGTACAGTCGTCGAATACGGTCGGGCGCACGAAATAGCCCTTTGCACATTCGCCCACGGTATAACGCTCACCGCCGCAGGCAAGTGTCGCGCCCTCTGCCTTTCCTTTTTCGATGTATGCCAATACCCTGTTCATGTGGCTCTCGCTGACCATCGCTCCCATATCAGGATCATTCAGCGGATCGCCGATCGTGATCGCATTTGCACGCTCTACGAGGCGTTTTACAAATGCGTCATGGATGCTCTCCTCGACGAGAATCCGGCTGCCTGCAGAGCAGATTTCGCCCTGGTTTAAGAAAATACCGATCATCGCCCACTCGACTGCTCCCTCGAGATCAGCGTCTGCAAAGATCACATTCGGTGACTTTCCGCCGAGCTCAAGACCAACCTTTTTGACATTGGTTGCTGCCTGACGCATAATTGACTGTCCAACCTCGGTACTGCCGGTAAAAGTAATCATATCTACATCCGGGTTGGCGGCAAGCGCATCACCAATGACACCGCCGGGTCCCATGACGAGGTTTACAGAGCCTTTCGGCATGCCGCACTCCTCAAAAATCTCAAACAAACGGATGCAGGACAATACACAGACGGTCGCAGGCTTGAATACGACGCTGTTTCCTGCTGCCAGCGACGGAGCCAGCTTCCAGACACCCATGAGCAGCGGATAGTTCCACGGCGTGATCTCTGCGCACACACCGACCGGCTCATGTATCGTATAGCTGTGCATCTCGCCAAATCCGGTATTGACATCATAGCAGCCACCGTGAGGGGTCTTAATCAGGCTCGCATAGTAACGGAAGCAATGTACTGCATCATCCACATCGCAGGCTGCCTCACGTAACGGCTTACCCATATCAATGGTATCGAGTCTGGCGAGCTCGTCTGCATGTTCCTCGATCTTGTCTGCGATCTTTAAAAGCATATCTCCGCGTGCCTGTGAATCCATGTCACGCCACTCTCTTGTCTCGTAGAACGAACGCTTTGCGGCTGCAACTGCGGCGTCAACATCCGCAAGCCCTGCCTCTGCGATCTCTGCGATCACTTCACCGTTGGACGGATTGATCGATGTAAATGTCTTTCCATCGCATCCGTCTACCCATGCACCGTCGATAAATAATTTCTTTTTCATCATATGCCTGTTCTCCTTTTCCGTTATTTTTTGTTATTTGGGGGTTACTTTTCCATCAATCTGCCATACATTGAAGGTCTGCGGTCGCGATACACGCCCCACTGTCTGCGCTTGACATCGATCGCATCCAGATCAAACGTATGCGTGAGCACCATTTCGGACTCCCGGTCTGCCTCCTCCACGATCTCTCCGGTCTCATCAGCAATAAAGGAAGATCCGTAGAAGGTCATCTCGGAATCACCCTGCTTCTCGTAGCCGACGCGGTTTGACGCGATCACCGGCATGATATTGGCTGCCGCATGACCCTGCATCGCATGCTGCCAATGCGGTTTGGAATCGATATCCAGTGTCGGCTCCGAACCGATCGCCGTCGGGTACAGCAGGATCTCCGCACCCATCAGCGCCAGACAACGTGCCGTCTCAGGGAACCACTGATCCCAACAGATGCCGATACCGATCTTTCCATATTTTGTATCCCACACCTTGAAGCCGGTGTCTCCGGGTGAAAAATAGAATTTTTCCGCATAGGGCGCTCCATCCGGAATATGTGTTTTCCGGTAAATACCAAGCAGCGTACCATCCGCATCAATGACTGCGATGCTGTTGTACATCATATTTCCGGCGCGCTCAAAAAAGCTGACCGGCAGCACGACCGATAACTCCTTTGCGACCTCCTTGAAATGTGCCACTGCGGGGTTTTTATCCACCGGCATCGACAGCTCCATGTACTCAAAATCATGCTTCTGGCAAAAATACGGTGTCTCGAATAACTCCTGCAGCAAAATGATATTTGCTCCCTTCGCTGCTGCCTCGCGCACCAATTTGTCCGCCTTTTTTAATGTGTCCTCTCTGTCCCAGCTACAAGCCATCTGTGTCGCAGCTACTGTTACGTTTCTCATAGATCTTTCCTCCTGTTTTTTTTAACATTGGTTCTGGTGTCAAAACACCCGAACCTTCGGTATGAGCGTATCACCTGCGCTCATTTATCACATTTCCTTCAAAATAATTCACGGCTACCTGTGTATCGCGAATCTTTTCCGGTGATATCTCAAATAAATTCTGTGTTAAAACAATGATATCTGCCAGCTTGCCGGGCTCGATCGTACCCATCTGGTCCTGTGCGTGATACGCGCACGCAGCTCCGTGGGTGTATGCTTTCAGGATCACAGGCAGCGGCAGCTTTTCGGTTGCCGCATTGCAACCGGTCGGCTGTCCCTCATCATCACACCGCGTCAGCGCCGCGTAGATCGTCACAAACGGATTGATCGTCACGACCGGATAATCTGTCCCGAGTGCGATCTGTCCGCCGTGGTCGTAGATCGTGCGGATCGGAAACTCCAGCCTGCAGCGCTCCTCACCGAGCCGCCATACCTTTCCGCCGTTGGAGAGCGTCACATGATACGGCTGCATCGATGGAATCACGCCCAGCTTCGCAAAGCGGTCGATGTCATCCGGATGGATATTCTCGATGTGCTCGACCGTATTCTGGTGCACAGATGAATCCCAGCCGCTTTCCTTCTGCGCCTGCTCGTACAGGTCGAGTGCCATCCGCACCGAACCGTCTGCGATGCAGTGCAGGCGAACCTGAATGCCCGCCCTATTCGCAGCAGTGATCTCCTCCTGCATACGCGCTGCCGGATGCAGCGGCAATCCCTCGCCGCAGGTTTCCGGGCGGTCGGTATACGGCTCTAACAGCAATCCGGTGTAGGTCTCCGTCACACCGTCAATAAAGCCCTTGACCCCGTTGATATGCACATGTGCAGAGTCGATCTCCTTTTTCAGATCAAAATACGGTGTAAAATCCGTGTAATCAAACAGCTTCGTATAGATAAAGGTGTGTGCACACAGCCCTTTTTCCCGGTCCAGCGCTGCCAGTTGTCTGTAACGGCTACGAGTGTCATCGGTGTAATCATCCGCAAACATCTCGCTGACTCCCGCGATGCCATACGCCGCCAGCACCTCCTGAAGGCCCTGATGGATGCCTGCCATCTCCGTTGCGGAAAACTCCATATATTTCTGCATGGCCGGTTCATAGGCTGCCGGTTCGATAAACAGCCCGGACAGCGACCCGTCCGGGAAATGGCACACTTCGCCGTTTTCCACTGCAAAATCAGGCGTATATCCAACCTCTTCCATCGCCTTTGTATTCAGCCACATACTGTGTGAATCCGCACACAGCATATAGACCGGACGATCCGGGATCAGTGCATCGAGACTGCGGCAATCCGGCAGCGGCGCATCGTTCCACGCACCGACAAACCAGCCGACACCGCGGATGCGTCTCTGGTTCGGATGCTCGGCGGCATACGCCGCGATCATCTGCGCACATTCCTCCTGCGAGGTACATGTGCCTAACGTATCGCACACATAATCACTGGCGTCGATCGCACCGGAAAACATGTGTGTATGCGCATCGATAAACGAGGGCATGATCATCTGCTCTCCATAATCCCTGCATTCCACGCCTGCGTAGGCAGCTCTATCATAATCCCACGGTAAAACGGCTTTGATCCGCGAGCCGTCCACCAGGATCGACGCGGGCTGCGGCTCATCCGCAAGCCCGGTAAACACATTTTTGCTTCTGATCAAAAAACTCATTGGCCAATCCCCCTTTTGCGGCAGCGGCTGCAGCTCATTCTACATGATGAATCCACAGACCAGATAAGCCGCGATCGTAAGCACACTCGCGATCAGCACATACGGAAGCTGCGTCATGGTGTGCTCCATATTGTCGATACACGCTCCGGTCGATGCAAGCACGGTCGCGTCACCGTAAAAACATGCATGGCTTCCAAACGCACCACCGGATACGACTGCACTCATGATAAGCACCGGGTTTGCACCGACTGCTGCTGCCAGCGGAAATACGATCGGTGTAACGACTGCACACATACCCCAGAACGAACCGGTTGTAAATCCAAGTGCCGCTACCAGAATAAATGTGATCATCGGGAAGGTCGCTCCGCTCAAAAGCGGTGTCATTGTCTCAATGATAAAATCTGCCAGACCCATATCAGACGTCAGCGTCTGTATGCCAAACGCTACGACCAACAGGATGGTAACCGGTGTCATATCTGCATAGCCCTTAGCCACGATATTAAAATAGTTATCAAATGTAACGATTTTTCGTGGCACATAGAGGACAAAGCATGTCAGGATCGCCAGCACAACCGCAACCAGCACATCGCCGGCAACAATGGCAACACCTACAAGCACAGCCATCGGAATAACGAAATCCCAGATATTTCCCTCCTCCTCATAGCCTTCATGCTCCTCATGGTTGTATTTTCTGCTGGCATCAGAGTATACCTTTCCGGTCTCAGCCACACGCTGATAAGCCTTTTTCATCGCTCCGACCTTCGGCATAATGCCAAGAGAAAACAGCAGTACGATAATCAGTGTGATGATCGGGTAAAAGCAGAACGGAATCGCATGGATATATGCGTCAATACCGGATGTATATCCCGCACTGCTGATAAAATCCTGCTCAAAAAATAAGCTCGCATAAAAAACCGCCCATGTAGAAAACGGGAGCAGCACGCAGACCGGGGCTGCCGTGGAATCCAGCATATATGCCAGTGTCTCACGCGGAATCTTTTTCTTGTCAAACACGCCCTTCATACATACACCGATCGACAATACATTTAAATAGTCATCGACGAAGATCAGTATGCCGAGCACAAATGTCGTGAGCAGCGTCTTGCGCTCCGTGTTACACAGCTTCTCTACCAGCTTGGAAAATCCAAAGCTGCCCTTTGCCTCCTGCAAAAGTGCGATCAGGCTGCCGAACAGTCCGCAGATAATGATGATCCACACATTATCCGCAAGTGCTGTCTGCATGACCGAACACCACTCCGTAATAAAACTGCCCTTATATAATACCAATGCTGCTATCAGCGATCCTGCAATCAAAAACTCCACACATTTTTTTGTATAGATTGCTCCTATGATGATAAACAGAATAATAAAGATCGCTATCAAACCAGTATTCATGTCTATTTCTCCTCTCCTCCTACGGCAATATTGCCATTTTTCTCCGGTTCTCCTTCTACGCCTCACCAAACTTGCGTTTCACGGCATCTGCCAGAAACTCGGCAGTACCTTCCACACCGAACAGACTGCTGTCGATGAGGATATCCTTATGCCGCTTATCATCCGGCAGAAAGCCTGCATACTGCATATGGTAGGAATCACGTGCCTCGTCAACACTCTTGATCATGCGTTTTGCCTCTGACTCCTCCATCTGAAGATCCTCGATGCAGTGGCGAAGTCTCGCCTCATAGGATGCATAGATATAAATATGCATACTGTTTTCCACTTCACTCAAAATAAAATCGGAGCAGCGGCCTACGATAATGCAGTTGTCCTTTTCTGCCAGAAACTTGATGATGTTCTCCTGCGCCTCAAAAATATCATCCTGCGTCGAACTCGTTCCTTTTCCAAGTGGGAACTGCATACGGGAAAACGGATTTTTGATCTGTTTTGTGGCCTTTTCCTCCTCCTGATCTACGACCGATACCGGCAGCTTCAGCTTCTGTGCCGCCTGATCTACAATGTCCCTGTCATAATATTCGATGCCGAGCAGCTCGCTCATCCGCTTTGCGATCGGACGTCCCAGACTACCGAACTGTCTGGTGATCGTAACTACATATTTGCTCATTTACTAATCCTCCATTTTTTATATAGGCAAAAATTTTGTATACAGGCAAAAAAAGGCATATTCCCACCCGGAAATATGCCCCTTTGCATTTGCCTTTTTTGTCAATGATATTCGCAATCCGCTTCGCTACTTGCTCATATAAAAGCGGCACTACGTGCCTTACGAGGTACTGGGCTTGAAACCCAGCACCTCGTTCAAGAGCACCCACTGCCATTAGGCGGTGGGTTTTCTTGAGCTTTTATAAATTATAAGCCTTTTTTGTATCTGCCAGTGCCTCATCCATACGGCTGATGACATCCTTCATATCCTGATCGGAAATGACTGCGGTCGGCTCAAAACGGATCGTCTTTGCATTGACCAGTGTGCCGGCGGTCATGACCTTTCTCGCAAACAAGCCCTTTGAGGTCTCATAGCCCAGCTCACAGGAATGGAACTCCACTGCCAGCATCAGACCGGTTCCGCGAACCTCCTGAATGATCTCCGGATACTTGTCAGCCAGAGACTGCAGTCCTGCCTTCAATATCTCGCCCTTCTTCGCGCAGACACCGGGGATATCGTTCTCCAGCATGTACTTGATCGTTGCGATCGCTGCTGCACAGCAGAGCGGGTTGCCGCCGAAGGTCGGAGATCCGAGCAGCCACGGGTTGTCGATCAGATCCTGTGTCCACATCTTCGGTCTGCAAATGATACCGGTGATCGGGAGGATACCACCACCAAATGCCTTACCGAAGGTCATGATATCGGGAACAACACCCTCTGCCTCGCAACGCCACATCGTACCTGTACGTCCCATACCCGTCTGGATCTCATCAAAGATCAGTGCCACTCCGGTCTCATCACAGATCTCACGAACCTCTGCCAGATAACCCTTCGGAGGAACGATAACACCTGCCTCACCCTGAATCGGCTCTAAGATCACACCGGCGACCTTCTCGCCGACAGCCTGTAAGTTTTTAATTGCTTTTCTCACATCGTCTGCATTGCCATACTCGACATGCTGTACCTGCTGTACCATCGGTGTGTAAGGCACACGATAGGTTCCTTTACCACCCATAGAAATCGCGCCCATTGACTTTCCGTGGAAAGCGCCGACGGTAGAGATATACCAGCGTCCGCCTGTTGCGATACGCGCCAGCTTCAATGCCATCTCGACTGCCTCAGCACCGCCGTTTGTGAAGAAGCACTGCTGTAAATCGCCCGGTGTGATGTCTGCCACTGCCTTTGCCAGATAGCCGCGCAGCGGATCAAGCAGCTCCTGTGAATGTAATGCCTGATGGTCAAGCTGTGCCTTCACGACATCCAGAATCTCTTTATTTCTGTGTCCGCAGGTGAAAATACCAAATCCACCCAGACAGTCAATAAATTTCTCGTCATTCAACCCGCAGCAGTAAGCGCCCTCGTCGTACCACTCCAACACTGCTCCGTTCTCCGAATCGGAAGATACGGATTTACGATATTTTAACCAGCCGGGGCTGACATAATTATCGAAATAATTCAGTGTATCTGCTACCATCTCTTTTTTCTCTTCCGGTGTGATGTCCTTTGTATCACGCTCGATCAAACCGATGACTTTATCTAAGTCCTTAATTACCTGCTGTTTATCTGCCATAATTTTCACCTTTTTTCCTTTCCAAATCACATGCTTACGGTCTCAGCAGCCAGTGCTTCGACCTGTCTGAATAGTTACTTACATTCTGCTCATTTTTTATCTAATCCCTAGAACAGTTTCGTTTTTCTCACCGGCTCCACACCAGGCCTCTGTGTGTATGCGGGTGATTCTGATAACAAAAAACGCATCTGAGACTTTTCCGTCTCAGATACGCCTTTGTATCCGCTCCCTTGAGCTGATACCAGTATAGCATCCGCTG
>CAVHZH010000038.1:16761-19183 GCA_963640395.1 Oscillospiraceae bacterium | reverse complement strand
ATAAAAAAAAGACCTACTTCCATCGCAAGCATAAATATATCACGATTATTTTGCAGCGTCAATCTTTTTTTAACATTTTACGAATATATTTGTAACCGTTCAGCCATCACCTGCAAAAATGTGCGAATCATGCTTGCATGAATGAGCACATTTTGCAGATGATGAGGTGAGCGCCAGATTATGAGCAAAGTTAACTGCGCAGCAGTGAGAAAACGCCGTCAGGCGCCTCCTCGAATGGCGCGGGCTGAACTGTTACATATATTTATGTTTTTTGGTCATGCGCGCACATGTATCGCGCAGGCACGCTCCCGCAAGCAGCATGTGCTCGCGGGAGCTCTGCAACCATGTATCAAAGCGCTCGTCCTTAGGGATGCACGGCGACAAAGACTGCCGTGCCATGTGCCGGGAGCAGGATCTCCAGCTTGCCCTCCCTGACCTGATAGCGGATCGGCGCAAACGAATAGCCCTCATCCGATGTGATCAGTAAACGGTTCATCTCACAATTCTGCCGCAAACCTGCCGCCCAGACAGACTGTTTCACGCGCCGCGGCTTGTCATCATTGTTGACCAGAACGACAAACTGCTCCTCGCGGTTGAATCTGCCGTAAGCCAGATATTGCTGTGCGCTGCCAAGCAGCTTGAGCGAACCCGTCCGGAGCGCCTGATGCGTCCGGTGCAGCGCGATAATTTCCTTATGGAATTGGATCAGATCCTGATCCGGGTTATCCCACGGATAGGTTCTGCGGTTGTCCGGATCCGTAAATCCGCACAGCCCCGCCTCGTCACCATAGTATAATGTCGGCGCACCGGGCCATGTCATGAGCATCACGACCGCCTCGCGCAGAATGGGCTTGCTCACGCCCTCCTCTGCCGCATGTGACCCGAGCTGCTCCGCCCGTCCGACCTTGTGGTTCGTCCGCGTCAAAAAGCGCGAATGGTCATGGTTGGACAACTGGTTCATCGCACATTGCAGGGACGGGGTCAGGAAATTCGTCATATAATGATACATCGCACCCTTGAAATTATCCGCATTGCCGAGCTGGGATGCCTCATAGCCGTCGGAATGCTTTTCCATACCGGTCAAGAACCATGTCACAGGCTCCATAAATGCGCTGTAATTCATGACCGTATCCCACTGGTCGCCCTGTAGCCAGCTCGTTGCGTCTCCGTAATGCTCTGCCAGAATGACGGCATTCGGGTTGGCATCCTTGACCACGCGCCGGAAATCCCGCCAGAACTGATGATTGAATTCCTCGCTGTGTCCAAGATCTGCTGCTACATCCAGCCGCCAGCCATCGGCATTGTACGGCGGCGATACCCATTTTTTAGCGACATCCAGAACATACGAATACAACTGCTCTGAATCGTCATAATTGAGCTTCGGCAGTGTATCATGTCCCCACCAGCCCTCATAGGTCGTGTTGTAAGGCCAGGCATTCTGATCCTGAAAGCGGAAATAGCCGCGGTAATTGCTGTCTTTGTCGATATACGCGCCATTCTCATACATCGGATTCTGGTGGTAGATCTCCTCGCGGTCCATCCATTTGTGGAACGAGCCGCAATGATTGAACACACCGTCCAGAATGACGCGGATACCGTGCGCATGCGCTTCCTCCACAAGCTGTATAAACAGCTTGTTGCTCGCCTCAAGATTCTCTCTGGCTGTCACGCGCTGCTGGTATTTCGTCGCCTTGCGGTTGTCCCGGTCGCCCGGTGCAAGACATTCACCGCCATCCTTGACGATCCTGCCATAGTGCGGATCGATATAGTCATAATCCTGACTGTCGTATTTGTGGTTGGAGGGAGAAACAAACAGCGGATTAAAATAGATCGCCTCTATGCCGAGATCCTGCAAATAGTCCAGCTTTTCGCGCACGCCCTCCAGATCGCCGCCGTAAAACTCAGCGACCGAAAATCCGGACGGCACCTGATTCCAGTCATCCATCTTGCGGCTGCCGTGCCGGATATAAAAATATTCATTATCCTCTACATCATTCGTCGGATCGCCGTTGTAAAACCGATCCACAAGAATCTGGTACATGACTGCACCCTTTGCCCATTCCGGCGTATGGAATCCGGGCTGGATGCAGAAATCATACTGCGGTCTGCGCTCCGTCGTCACGCCGTAGCGGTCGTAAAAGCAGTGGATCAGCCCCGTGCACACCTCAAAGTAATAATAGAAGCGTTCGGTACCGAGCGGAACTATGACGCTGAAATAGTCAAATTCATCCTCTGTCTCTGTCTTGCGCATCGGGATCCGCTGTTCCCCGCTGTGCAGCCAGACGATATCGACATTGTTGATCGCAGCGCGAAACCGGATGATCACGGACTGCCCTGCCTCCGGCTCCGGCGGGATGCGATAGTCTGCCGTTCCATCCGAAAACAGTCCTCTCTTTTTCAACAGAGGGCGCATCTGCATCAT
>CAVHZH010000038.1:0-16751 GCA_963640395.1 Oscillospiraceae bacterium | reverse complement strand
GGGGAATATTCTTTCATAATCGTTTTCTCCATTTCATAGTAAAGTGAAGTAATCAAGCCGAAGCATTTACAATTTGCAAGTTCGGAGCCCATTCGCAAAACCGCCGTTTCACGGCTTTCCTTTTGCTCATGTTTTGGCTCTCGCCAAAGAAATTTCCGTACAAAACATCTCGTCCAAGCAAGCCTGACTCATGTTTTGCCCGTAAATTGCCTTGGCTCTGAACTTTTGCAGACAAAGTAAAAAAGACAGGACGTTCGTCACTGTCTTTTTTAGGAGAAGGTATTTTTACTATGGGGTGTAGCAAAAACCATATAATGTATTGGGGGGTTTTTACAGTGATTATAATAGCATGGATCCCACTTCAAGTGTGCACAAACATGACAAAATTTGCCTCTCCTTTTTGTGCACTTTTACATTAAACCCCTTTTGATTCCTCCAAAACCCGTCTCCATTTTGCACAAAACAACACGAAAGCATCCATAAAAGTGTTGTTTTTCCTCGTTTTATGACTCAAACAGTGCCTCAAATTCTTCTCTCGTAATCTTTTCTTTCTGAATCAGAAGCTGCGCGCAGCGGTCAAGTACATCCCGGTGCGCAAGAATGATCTCCTTTGCCTTTGCATAGCTCTCATCAATGATGCGCTTGATCTCCTCGTCGATCGCGCCTGCCACACCTTCGCCATATCCGCGCTTATGCGCCAGATCACGCCCGATAAACACTTCATCTTCATCGTTATCGTAGTTGATCAGACCGACACGGTCAGACATACCGTACTTTGTGACCATCGCCTTTGCCATCGCGGTCGCCTGCTTGATATCCTGCGATGCCCCGGTCGTGATGTCATCAAAGACTAATTCCTCTGCCACTCTGCCGCCGAGATCCACGATGATCTCCTGCAGCATCTTCTTTTTCGACAGGAACATCTCATCCTTTTCGGGCAGCGGCATCGTATAGCCCGCAGCACCGCTTCCGGTCGGGATGATCGATACCGTATAGACCGGTCCGACATCCGGCAGCACATGGAACAGGATCGCGTGACCCGCCTCATGGAATGCAGTGATCCGCTTTTCTTCCTCTGAGATGACCTTGCTGTGTTTCTCGGCGCCGATACCAACCTTTACAAATGCCTGCTTGATATCCTCCTGCACGAGATACGGCCGGTTTTTCTTGGCTGCAAGAATCGCAGATTCATTCAGCAGGTTCTCAAGGTCTGCCCCCGTAAAGCCTGCCGTTGTCTGTGCGATCTGCTCCAGATCCACATCCTCTGCCAACGGCTTGTTCTTGGCATGCACCTTTAAGATCTCGCTTCTTCCTGCCACATCCGGCCTGCCTACCGTCACCTTGCGGTCAAAACGTCCCGGACGCATGATCGCAGGATCGAGGATATCCACACGGTTTGTAGCCGCCATGACGATAATACCCTCATTGACACCGAACCCGTCCATTTCGACCAACAACTGGTTCAGCGTCTGCTCGCGCTCGTCATGTCCGCCGCCCATACCGGTGCCACGCCTTCTGGCTACCGCATCGATCTCATCGATAAATACGATACACGGTGCGTTGCGCTTGGCATCCTCGAACAGATCGCGGACACGTGAAGCACCGACACCAACAAACATCTCTACGAAATCAGAACCCGAAATGCTGAAAAACGGCACACCTGCCTCACCTGCGACTGCTTTTGCCAACAGGGTTTTTCCGGTTCCCGGAGGTCCTACTAACAGGACACCCTTCGGGATACGTGCGCCCAGCCTGGTATATTTTTCCGGTGCACGCAGGAAATCCACGAGCTCCTCGAGCTCCTCCTTTTCCTCCTTGAGTCCCGCGACGTTATCAAAGCCGATGCGCTTGTCATTCGCATTCGACATCCGCGCGCGGCTCTTGCCAAAATTCATCATCTGCGCGTTGCTGCCGCCGCCCGCCTGATTGTTCATGATCGTGAAGAGGATAAACATCGCCGCAAATACAAGCAGCATCGGAAGCAGGGAGGTCAGCCAGCTCTCCGCCGGAACCTTTTCTGTCACGTAGTTGGTAAAATTGTACTCATCCATCAGGTCAATGACCCCCTGCGTGTCAAACACGTAGAAAGTCTTTTGTGTAGAATCCGACATCGTTACCAGCACGCTTCCGGTCGGTACATCCCTGCTTGGCGACACATCGACTGACGCCACCTTAGAATCCTTTAAATCCCTCTCAAAAAGGGAAACATTATAGTCACTGGTCGCCCCAGTGCCCGTTCCGAACATAAACCACAGCAGGATCACTCCCATGATCAGCACGAAATAGAGCACAGCGCCCCGATAATTTCGTTTCAAAGCAAACCTCCTCTATTTTTCATCAAACTCAACAACACCGATGTAAGGAAGATTTCTGTAATGCTGATCGTAGTCCAGTCCGTATCCCACAACAAATTTGTCCGGGATCTGGAAACCAACATAATCCACATCTACCTCTGTCACACGCTCCTCAGGCTTGTCAAGCAGTGTACACAGCTTTAAAGACTTCGGATTTCTCTGCTGTAAATTGTCTAACAAATATGCCAGTGTACGTCCGGTATCGATAATATCCTCTACAACCAGCACATGCTTGCCCTCGATCGGCGTGTCCAGATCCTTGATGATCCGCACATTGCCGGATGAACGTGTCTGTGAGCCGTAGCTCGATACCGACATGAAATCCAACGATACCGGCACGGTGATGTGCTTTGCCAGCTCTGTCATAAAAAAGACGCCGCCCTTTAAGATGCAAAGCATATATATCTCTTCTCCGTCATAGTCCTTGCTGATCTGTGCGCCAAGCTCTGCAATCTTCGCTGCCACATCTGCCTCAGATATTAACTCATGGATCGTCTCACTCATTTTCTTTTCCTCCGCTATACTGTACTTTTAATATTCGTCTGGTGTGTGCATCCACCTTGTAGTAGTCACTGATCCGATGTCCAATGACCCACATGATATGCGATCCGTCCGCCAGCAGCCAGAGCTTCCCGCGCTCCTGCTGCGGAATCTTTTCGTTCACCAGATAGCTTTTGAGCTTCTGTCTGTGACCCGCAGTATCAATCGTCAGATAATCGCCGCTCTGCCGTTTCCGGATCTGCACATGATGTTCTATTTTATCATAATCAAAGCATTTCGTATACTTTTTTTTGGAAATTTCAACCTCCGGCGCATAATCAATGATCTCCATCCGGACACGTCCGCGCATACTGCCCCGTGAATCGTCCGGCTCACCCTGCTGGCTGCGCACCAGCACGATCCCCTCGTAGTCGCGCCATGCCTCCATCCCATAGGGCAGCGACAGCCGGTGTCCCACCTGATGGCCGAGCAGCTCCTGCAATGCCGCAATATGCTTATTCTGCAGATCCCTTGCCTGTCCGCTGCATCGCTCCAGTGCGCGGTACAGCACGCGCCGCTGCAGCAGCGGCGGCTTCTGCCAAAGCTGCTCCAAAACCAGCAGCTCACCGTTCTGCCGCTCCAGTACCGCCTGTCCATACACAGCCTGCGTCTGCTGCGTCAGATAGTCCTCCGCCTCCTGCAGCCGAGCGGCGCTCTCACTCAGATGCCTGACTGCCTGCGCGTTGAGCTGCTCCAGCACCGGAAATACCTCCCGACGCAGCCGGTTCCGCGTATATGCGGTGTCTGCATTCGTCGCGTCCTCACGCCAGCAGATCCCCCGTTCGGTCAAATATTCCTCAATCTGTCCGCGCCCGGCCTCCAACAGCGGACGGATGATGCGCCCGCGCTGCGGACGGATGCCGCCCATGCCCCGCACGTCGCTCCCGCGTATCATCTGCCAGAGCACCGTTTCCGCCTGATCCTCCCTGTGATGTGCAACGGCGATCCGCACCTGTCCGCCGCGCAGCTCACCGCTCTGCTCCAACTCCTGCGCCGCACGCTCAAATGCCTCATAGCGCAGGATTCGCGCCGCCTCCTCCAGTGAATATCCGTTCTGTGCGGCATACAGGCGCGCATCCACATGCACAACCTCGCACGGAATCTCACGGTTTTTGCAGTAGCCCGCTACATACTGTGCGTCTGCCATACTCTCCCCGCCCCGGATGCCATGCTCCACATGGACGACACGCAGCGTGAAAGACAATTCTTCCCTGCTGGCGCACAAAAGCTCTAACAGACACATGGAATCCGCGCCACCGCTGACACCCGCGAGCACTACATCGCCTGCCCCGATCAGCCCGTTTGTCTGTATAAATTGTTTTACCTGTGCTTCTAATGCTTCACTCATTGTATATTCCCAGATCTATATAGTAGATTTATTTTTCCCAGATACCTGCCACCAGCACGGTCATATCATCCCGCACTTCACCGCCTGTGAACAGCAGCACGCGATCCAGTATCTTTTTTGCCATCTCATTCGGATTGACCGACGGCATTGTCTCTAAAATCTCACACATCGTCTGCTCCGGCGCAGGCACGTGCATATGTTCCAGCACACCGTCTGTCATGAGGATAATGTAATCACCGCCGCTGACATGCGTCCGGCAGTTCTCGATCTGTAGCTGCATATCTGCGCCCACGGGCAGATTGGCACACGGAATACAGGTGATCTCCTCGCCGCGCTTGACAAATGCTGCCGCCGCCCCGATTTTATTGAACGCGACATCGCCCTGATACAGATCGACCACGCACACATCGACCGTGGAATAGGAATCCTCCTGATCCTGCAGCACACAGGCTGCGTTGAGCATCCGCAGCGATGCTTCCTCGGTAAATCCCGCCTCCAAAAATCTCTCCATTAACTCTAACACCATTTCACTTTCCTTACAAGCGCTGTTTCCGGAGCCCATGCCGTCCGACAGCATCAGAACCGTCTGCCCGTCATGGTTTTCCACATAGGAAAAATTGTCGCCGGAGACTGCCGCCCCGTCGCGGATCATCCGCGCCACGCCATACGTACTGTGATAGAGCGTATCCTCCTCATACACATACGGTCCGGGCAGCTTACCGATCAGCGATTTGGAATCGCGGTGCAGCACCATATCCAGATCGAGCGCACGCACAACGACCTTTGTCAGATCCTTGACCGAGATACAATTCCCCTGCTTTGAGTGCGCCTCGAGTGACAGCGTGATCCGCCCGTTCTTTTTCTCCAGCAGCCGGACATTCTGCACGAGAATCCCCTGCTCCTTCGCCAGATAGCGCAACGTAGCGAGCGCAGCCTTTTCTTTTTTCGTCAGATCGACCGCGTCCTTGGTGCAGTCCTGCATAATGTATGCCATCGCCTCCAACTGCTCGGCGATCACCGCACGATTTTCGAGCAGCCGGTTGTACCATGCGAGATTGAGTCTGGCACGCTCAAACACCCGCGTTGCCTCCATCGCCATCGCCTCACTGCGGATACAACTTGCGCGTAGCTGCTCCTGCTCCGCTGCTGCAGCCCTGCCCGCGTGGTACATCGCTGTCAGATATCCCGACAGTGCCTGATACATCGGCGTATCGGGCGTGTCCCAGCACGCTGCGCACAGGGAACAGTCCACACAGATATGTCCGGTAATCTCATTATGGATCTTTCCCAGCTCCTCCGGTGTAAAATCCCGCCTGCCCGTATGCAGCCCGGAAAACATCTGCGCCAGCTCCACGAACGAGTCCGCATAGCCCATGAGCCGGTTCTCATCCGCCGCACGCGGCAGCGGCCGGTCGGGAAGGCGCTCAATAAGCAGCGGCAGCCAGTACAGCAGGCGCGAAAAAATAAATACGCCCGCAAAACAGATCACGCTCTCCATCAGCTTCATCGGCAGATCATCGCGCATCGTGTTCGTCAACAGCTCACCGCAGATATTGATGGAAAACGTCACA
Organism: Oscillospiraceae bacterium; assembly: GCA_963640395.1. Classification (GTDB taxonomy): domain Bacteria; phylum Bacillota; class Clostridia; order Lachnospirales; family Lachnospiraceae; genus W0P33-017. The sequence continues at coordinate 10,938 of CAVHZH010000038.1, read as the reverse complement.
ATCGCCGCCGAAGCCGCAGCCGTGATGACCAGACATTTGTGATCAAGCCATTCACAGAGCTTGACGACCAGCCAGATTACGATCATCACCAGCGCATAACGCACGGTCTGTGTCACCGGAACCGCCACCGTCATTGCTAAAAACATGACCGCACCCAGCAACAGCCGTCCCTCCCCACGCAGTAGCGCCGCCGCATAATACGCGGGTATGAGCGGATAATACCCGCCCGCCGAAAATCTGCACATCAAAGCCCCCAGCAATGCGATCAACAATTTCCTATAACTTTCTTTTTTCATAGTTACTCACCTCCGCTTATTTCATCGAGGATAACTGCTTTGTATCCCCGCAGCTACCGTCGGAGGTCATTATAAAAAAAATTTTTTTCGGAATTTGTCAAAATAAATACGGGATTTGAAAAATCGTTCGTCAAAACGCTCCTTCAAATCCCGATTTGCATCGATTACAGGCACTTCACACATTCGAGGCAGTTCATGCTCTACCTTCACTATTTCTCTTCACGGTAGATAATCTCATCATCATAAAACAGCCCGTAGCGATGCGCCTCCTGCTCAATATAATCCTGAGACTGCATATCCTTTTCCTGCTCCTCAAGCTCCTTCTGTCTGGCTTCTTCCTCGAGCTTCTGCTCCTCGTAAGCCTGCTCCTTTGCAGAAAGCTCCTGATTCTTATTGTATAACTTCACAATCTGGGTGGACATCAGTGCGATCAGCAAAAACACCATGCAGGTGATACTGAACTTTGCCATCCGGTTCTGTTTTCTTTTTCTTCTGACCATCTGCTCACATCCTCTGGCTCATAGTTTACATAAACCTATTTTAACTATCTTCCATAGCTTTTTCAACCGTTTTTTCAGGACAAGCCACAGCTTTCCACATTTTTTCCGATCTTTTTCACCCTGCTCACCGACAAATGTGCACGCGCGCCAAAGCGGGCGCAGCAGGATCGATTCGATTTTTTTCAGAAACCGTATGAGCGGCGGCACACAGATCCTGCCGAAGCTGAGCGTATACAACAGCATCCCCGATGCGAGAGCCCCGAACACATAACCTCGCAGCCTGCCGTCGTTTTTTTCATAGAGTGTGACAAACACGGCAACCGCGACATAGATCCAGTAAAACAGATCCTCCAAGTTGATGAGCAGCGCTCCGTGCGGCACGAGCCCGCGGAAAATCCGCAGAATGTCATAGCTCGCCGCCAGAACGACTCCCAGCAGGAAAAAGCAGCATAAAAGCGCCAGCTCCCCGTAAATGCCGGCACTGACCATCCGCACCTTCATCAGCGGAACAGACGACTGAGCCACGACTCGCCCTTGTGTGCATGGGAGACGTCGGAATAGGACAGCGCGTCGATCCTGCCCGCGATATCTACCTCACCCTTTTCGAGTGACAGGCGGTTTACATGCAGATCCGCCCCCTTGATGAGCAGCATACCCTGCCCTGTCTCCAGCAATATCTCACTCACATCAAATGAGAGCACATCCAGCACTCCGCTGAAATTTCCTGTCTGACGGTTGTTCATCAGTACCCGGTGCGCCATCACTGTCTTTTTTTCATCCATGCCATCACGCCCCCTTTGCATCTGTTGCATTATATGAGAGGCGTGGACGATTCAGAACCACACGCACAAAATCGCTGCCGCAGCTACCGTCAAATGCGGTTTTTGTGCGGCAGACGGTTTCCGATCGCTTGGCAGCACCTGTCTAAGGAAATGCTGATTAAATCATCATTTCCTCAGACTCTCTGAGAGATCGCACGGATTTGCAAGGGAATTTACTGCTTCGCAGCGCAAATCCGGCGTGGAAAACGCTTTAATCAGAGTTTCCCTAAATATATGAAAACAGCTCTGCCGCCTCGTCCTTTTTCGTCGTCTGGGCGATCGCCTCCACGCGGACCTTAACCGTTTTTGTTCCAAACTGGATCTCGATCACGTCGCCGGGCTTGACATTCAACGACGCTTTTGCCACCTTTCCGTTGACCAGTACGCGCCCTGCATCGCACGCTTCATTGGCAACGGTGCGCCGCTTGATCAGGCGCGATACCTTGAGGAATTTGTCTAATCTCATAGCCTTTGATACTCCTTTTATATTCCTATGAATCAAAAAACAGGCGAGCCTCTTTTAAGAAGCCCGCCCTCACATTCTATCGTGTAAAATTAAGCGTTCACACTATCCTTTAAAGCCTTACCAGCCTTGAACTTCGGAGCCTTAGATGCAGCGATCGTCATCTCTTTTCCGGTCTGGGGATTTCTTCCGGTTCTTGCTGCACGCTCAGATACCTCAAAAGTACCGAAGCCTACTAACTGGATCTTCTCACCCTTCTTTAACTCATCTGCTACAACATCTGTAAAAGCCTTTAAAGCAGCTTCTGCGTCCTTCTTTGATAATCCTGTCTTATCAGCCATCGCTGATACTAATTCCATTTTATTCATGGTTTGTGTCCTCCTATTGGATGTCTATTCTTGTCTATAATTCGCCGGTATTCGTTACACCCGAATTACCTACGCATATATTTATACTTGGTTTTCCGGGGCTTGTCAAGATTATTTCCCCATTTTCCATCTAATTAAAGCATTTTCCGGATCATGTCCAGCACCTTTGCTCCGAGCTCCTTTGATTTGCCTGCCGCATCCTCTAAGGACGTTCCCTTAACACCCAGATAGAACTTTACTTTCGGCTCTGTTCCGGAAGGTCTTACGCATACCCATGCGCCATCGGTCAGCTCATAATAGAGTACATTGGATGCCGGAAGTCCGGTCGGTGTCTCCTCGCCGGAAGCGATATGCTTGATCACACCGGTCTTATAATCACGAACGGCTGTCACTGTATAGCCGCCGATCTCCTTCGGTGCGTCCGCACGCAGTGTATTCATGATCTCCTGAATCTTTGCCAGACCCTCGATGCCCTTTAATGTAATGGACTCTACATGGTCATTGTAGTAACCGTAACGCTCGTACATCGCGATCATCGCATCCCACAGCGTCATGTTCTTGGTCTTATAATAAGCTGCTGCCTCACACAGCGTCATAGATGCAACAACCGCATCCTTGTCGCGTGCATAAGTACCTGTCAGACAGCCGTAGCTCTCCTCCATACCGAACAGATAAGTACCTTTTCCTTCGATCTCGAACTTTAAGATCTGCTGGCCGATGAACTTGAAGCCGGTCAGAACCTCGATCAACTGGATGCCATAATATTTTGCGATCGCATCTGCCATGTTTGTTGACACGATAGACTTAATAAATGCACCATCTGCGGGCAGTGATCCGTCACGCTCCTTGCGCTGGCTGATCACATAGTCTCCGATCAGACATCCTGACATATTTCCGGTCAGTGAATGATACTCTCCGGTCTTGGAATCCTTGACATAGACACCGAGACGGTCTGCATCCGGATCGGTCGCTAAGATCAAGTCTGCATTTACTTCTTTTCCGAGCTTTAAGCCAAGCTGGAATGCCTCCTCGGTCTCCGGGTTCGGATAGCTGACAGTCGGGAAATCGCCATCAGGCAGCTCCTGTTCGGGCACAACATATACCTTTGTGAAGCCAAGCTCCTTTAATACGCGGCGTACCGGGATATTGCCGGTTCCGTGAAGCGGTGTATATACGATCGTCAGGTCATCCTTTACCGCATCGATGCAATCCTGATGCAGCACAAGGCTCTTTAACTCTGCAATATATGGATCGTCGATATCTGCGCCGATCTGCTGATACAAGCCTGCCGCGATCGCAGCCGCCTTGTCCATCGTCTTTACGGACGCATAGTCTGTGACTTTCTTTACCTCATCCATGATACCGGTGTCATGCGGCGGTGTGATCTGTGCGCCGTCCTCCCAGTATACCTTATATCCGTTGTACTCCGGCGGATTGTGGCTTGCGGTGATATTGATACCTGCGATACATCCTAACCGGCGCACTGCATAGGACAGCTCCGGTGTCGGACGCAGGCTCTCAAACACATATGCCTTGATGCCATTCGCTGCCAGACAAAGCGCTGCCTCATCCGCAAACTCCGGTGACATATGACGGGAATCGAATGCGATGGCTACACCTTTGCCCTCGCCTTTTACACCGAGAATATAGTTCGCCAGTCCCTGAGTCGCTTTGCGCACCGTATAGATATTCATGCGGTTTGTTCCGGCTCCGATGACCCCACGCAGACCTGCTGTACCAAACTCCAGATCCATATAAAAGCGATCCTCGATCTCCTTCTCATCCCCTGCGATCGCTTTCAATTCGGCTTTTGTCTCCTCATCAAAATACGGATTGTCCAGCCACTGCTCATACATTGCCTTGTAGTCCATGTGTTTCCCTCCTGTATACACCTTTTTGGTTTTATTTTTATCTATGCAATATTATATACTATTTCACGAGATAAAACAACAGCGATAACAGCTCTCTGCGTTCCGGGCAATCTGCAAATACCTCATCATTGGACAGCACGCGTCACTGCGCTTCAATGGCTACCATTGAGATGATTTGAATACTTGTCAAATTTCATCCCAAAACTGAATGCTGCTGCCACTTTACTTTTTTTCAGTATCGCAAATCGGCGTATCTTCTATTTTATAAGGTAAAACAACAGCGCCAGAAACTCCTCGCGTTTTGTCTCCTGCTCAAAAATGCGCTTGAGCTTTTCAATATCGCGCTGGGACACCCATGTTTTGCGCGCATTATAATAATGGTTCACGATCTTCCAGTATTTTTCGGGATAGAGCAGCCGCAGATAGAGCTGCTTCAACTCCCACGGCTCAAGCTGGCGCACGCTGTTGTATGCCATGATCAAATCCATGCCGAGCCCGCTGCTCCAGTTGTGCTTCTCCAGAATTTTCCTCACAAAATTTGTCAGGTCACTCACCCACAGATCATAGTGCAGCTTGTCAAAGCCGGTGACTGCCAGCCCAGCCCCCGTAAAAATCAGATTGTGCTGGTTAAAATCACCGTGACACAGCCGCAGCGCACCGGCAGGCACGCCGTTCTGCGCATTTAGCTGCAAAACCTGCTCTGCCTGCGTCATATAATGCTCATAGCTTTTTAAAAATTCACGCTCGAACGCATTCCTTTTCTTTTTTGCACGGACATAGTTGCGCACCTTTTTCAGCTCGCGGGTATGTTTTCCGGCATAATCCTCCACCACAGCGGACAGCGGTTTCTCTGCCTGTGGCTGCCAGCCGTCGAGCAGCCGGTGCAGTCTGGCGAGATGCTTTGCAGCGGATAAAAGCTCCTGCGCGTTTTTCGTATCGCATTCGCGCCCCTGATACGTTTTCCGCAGAAAATACGTCATGCCGTCTATATCCGTGTAGCAGGGCGCTCCCTCTGATGTGCGCACGAGCTCCTCTGCCAGAAAATCTTCTGCTTTCAGTGATTTCAGCACCTCGTCGAGCAGCTCCAGCCGGGAAGCCGAACCGCGGTATTCCTTCAGCAGATAGATCCCTGCCCGATCCGTACACAGGATCGAACCGCGTCCCTTCATATTTCCTGTAAACTCGTTTGGATATGCACTTAGGATCTGCTCTGCTCGATAATACATAAAAAACCCTCCATAAGACTGAACTGACACATTTTTGTGCCTTTTCCATCCTATGAAGGGGAATGATAAATTATTCTATCCGATTTGTTTCCGGACAAGCTCCAGCAGATAGTCCCTCGTATTTAATTCCGGCTGCTCCAACACAAGCTGCAGCAGTTGCTCAAGATATTCTCCGATCTGTCTGCCCTGCGGCACACCGGCTGCCAAAAGATCCGCCCCGTTCACCGCCAGATCACGGATGCACAGACACTGGTTTTTCTCCAGGATCTGTGTATAGAGCGCCTCATAATCGTCCACGTAGCGTAGCTTTTCCTCCCGCTGATAGTCGCTCTGCGCCAGAATATCCGCGCGTTTGACCGCAAAAATCGCCGGATACTGCGCACTTCCTACGCGGTACACCGCCCGTCTGACACCGCGTTCGGTCAGCGGCGGATTGTCGTCGTGCCAGCGAATGAGCTGTGTGACACGTGCGATCGTATCATTATCGAGCTTCAGCCGCCGCAGGATCACGCGCGCCATCTGCGCTCCCTGCGCGGGATGTCCGTGAAAATGGTCGATTCCGGCTTCATCCGTTGTCATACACTGCGGCTTCGCCACATCATGCAGCAGCATTGCAAGGCGCAAAGTCTTATCCGCCTCCACATGCAGCAGGCTGTGCAGCGTATGCTCACCGACACTGTAGCAGTGATGCGGATTGTGCTGCTCCGTCTCCATCATCGCATCCAGCTCCGGCAGAAAATGGGCACTCAGACCAGTCTCATAAAAGATGCGCACGGCATCCGGATGGGCGCTGGTGAGCGTTTTTAACAGCTCGGTCTGTATGCGCTCCGCGCTGATCTTCTCGATCGTGCCAGACAATGCACACACTGCCTCCAAGGTATGCGGATCTATCGCAAAGCCGAGCTGTGCGCTGAAACGGATCGCACGCATCATGCGCAGCGCATCCTCGGAAAAACGCTCCCCCGGAGCTCCGACACAGCGGATGACCCCGCGCTCTAAATCCTTTTTGCCCTCAAACAGATCCACCAGTCCGTCACTCTCATTATATGCCATCGCGTTGATCGTAAAATCGCGCCGCTGCAGATCTTCCCGGAGACTGCCGGTAAAGCTGACCTCCTTCGGGTGTCTGCCATCCTCATATTCCCCATCAATCCGGTAGGTCGTCACCTCATAGCCGGTATGATCCAGCATGACAGTGACCGTACCGTGCTGCAGTCCGGTGTCAATCGTGCGGCAAAACAGCTCCTTCACCTGCAGCGGGCGCGCATTCGTGGTGATATCCCAGTCCTGCGGCTTCCGCCCCAGAAGCGCGTCGCGCACACATCCACCGACCGCATAGCCCTCGAAGCCAGCCATCTCTAACGTATGCAGGATATAGGTTACATGCCCAGGTAGTCTGATCTTCATATTTTAATATGCCTTGCCCCAGAATATGAGCTTCTTTGCAGGCTTTCCGCAGCAGACGCACACATCTGAGATCTTCTCCTGCTCAAACGGCATACAGCGGGAAGTTGCTGTCGTTTCTTCCTTGATCTTGTCCTCGCATGCCTGCTCGCCGCACCACATTGCGCGGATAAATCCGGGTTTGTGCTCAACAGCATCCTTGAATGCGCCGTAAGTCACAACATCTGTGATGTGGGAATCGCGGTGTGCCTTTGCGCGTGCAAACATATCCTGCTGGATCTGCTCTAACAGTGCGGGCAACTTGGCAGCTACTTCATCCAGTGCCATAATGGTCTTTTCTCTCGTATCACGGCGTACAACTACGCACTGACCTGCCTCGATATCCTTCGGTCCGAGCTCGATACGCACCGGAATACCGCGCATTTCCTGCTCAGAGAATTTCCAGCCGGGTGATTTGTCAGAATCATCCAGACGGGCACGGATGCCGCCCTCGCCGAGTGCGTCCAGTACCTCGTGTGCCTTGTCCAATACGCCCTCTGCCTGCTGGCGGATCGGGATGATCATTGCCTGTACCGGAGCAATATGCGGCGGCAGCACCAGACCGGAATCATCGCCGTGTACCATGATGATCGCACCGATCATACGTGTTGTCATGCCCCATGAGGTCTGGAACGGATGAACAAGCTGGTTGTTTTTATCTGTATAAGTGATATCGAATGCCTTCGCAAAGCCGTCACCGAAGTTGTGGCTCGTGCCGGACTGCAATGCCTTTCCGTCGTGCATCAGTGTCTCAATCGTATAAGTAGCCTCTGCGCCCGCGAATTTTTCTTTTTCTGTTTTCTGCCCCTTGATGACAGGGATTGCCAGCTCCTCCTCTACGAAATCTGCGTAGACGTTCAGCATCTGCAGTGTGCGTTCCTGTGCCTCCTCTGCGGTGGCATGGATCGTATGTCCCTCCTGCCACAAGAATTCACGTGAGCGGAGGAACGGTCTGGTTTCCTTCTCCCAACGGACAACGGAGCACCACTGATTGTAGTTCTTCGGCAGATCGCGGTAGGACTGGATCAGGTTTTTATAAAAATCGCAGAACAGTGTCTCGGATGTCGGACGCACGCACAGACGCTCCTGCAGCGGCTGCAGTCCGCCGTATGTCACCCATGCTACCTCGGGTGCAAAGCCCTCAACATGATCCTTTTCTTTCTCAAGCAGGCTCTCCGGTATGAACAGCGGCATGTAGACGTTCTCTACGCCGGTCTCCTTGAAACGGCGGTCGAGCTCCTTCTGGATGTTCTCCCAGATCGCATAGCCTGCCGGCTTGATGATCATGCAGCCCTTGACGGATGAGTAGTCGATCAGCTCTGCTTTCTTGACTACATCGGTGTACCACTGTGCAAAATCCTCCTCCATCGAGGTGATCTGCTCTACTAATTTCTTTTCTTTTGCCATGACTTTTCTCCTTTATGTTGTTCTGTTTGATAAGTGTTTGCGGAATCATTTATGTGGTGTTTCGAGACATGTGAGCACGATATACCGTATTTGCAGCTCCCGCAAGTGTATCTGGTTTGCTTTATTGCGCGACCCATTCCGATGAGCCTCCCCAAAGCGAAATTGTGTCAGCAATGGCTTCCACAATTTGGAGTCTCCTCTCCATCGCACAAAAGCAGCAAACAGATACACGTTTGCTCGCGCTGCATCTATAACAGGTGGTATGCCTGTGCTCACATGTCGCTTTACGTTATGGATCAGTTACGCGAACAATATATACTGCCAAGTTGCAGGCTGCGGGTGCAGCAGTTCCTGTCAGATGCGATGTTTGTCCGGCGAAGTGCGAGCGATTCTATGAAGCTCCTCATGTCATAGCTGGAAGCTGCAGGCTATGTGTGCGAGGGAACCGAAGGACACATCGAGCCCAAGCTGAAGAGACAGCGAGACACCGACGGACAATCGGAGCATCCTGATTAGGATACTGCTGTGACCGCAGCCATATAAACTAAACAATAACGCTATCGCCCAACAAGAAAGAATCCTGCTTTGCAGGATTCTCCGCCTGCGGCGGGTCGCTTTAGCGACATCTACATATCCGCCGTAGTGCGATCCTGCCCGGAGGGCTTTTATTTCATAGGACGCAATTTCCTATGAAATAAAAAACGCCGAATAGACAGATCCCCACAGGGACCGATCTACTCGGCGGTACCACCCTCGTTCATGCATGTGTCTATCACTCGCCACATACCTACACTCACTGCCCTTAACGCAGACACTACGTTGTGCTTCACCAGACCGTCATCGCTGTGGTTCGCACAATGCTCCAAGGCAGGTTCCAAAACACGTTTCCCGGAATCTCTCAGCCTATGATCTTCCCATAGGATTCCCTCTCTGTAAGGCACATCTGTTTTGTACTATTCCTCTTCAAAGCAGTTTTTATAATCTATTGTCGATTTCTTATTTTATAACCGTTTGGTGCGGGTTGTCAACCTTATTTTCACGCATAATGATACTTCTTCCGGCATCCAACAAAGAAAGCCAGTGTCACGCACAGCGTCAGCAGCTCTGCGACAACGATCGCGCTCCAGATGCCGTTCATCCCAAAAAGCCCCGGCAGGATGAGCACTGCCCCGATCTGGAATACGAGTGTCCGCAGGAAGGAAATCACCGCAGACACCAGTCCGTTGTTCAGCGCTGTGAAAAATGATGATCCGAAGATGTTAAAGCCGTTGATCAGGTACACAAGGCAGAAAATACGAAAGCCCTGCTCAGTCATCGAGAGCAGCTCGCTGTCATAGCCGACAAACAGCTTCGCCGCCGGATATGCGAGAAGCTGTGCAAGCACCGCAAGCCCCACGCCCCACGCCGCAATGAGCTTTAAGCTCTTTTGGAACAGGCTGCGCAGCTCGTCCCCGTTTCCGGCACCGTAATGGTAGCTGATGATCGGCGCACTTCCGATCGAATATCCTAAAAAGATCGAGACAAACACGAAATTCACATACATGATCGTGCCGTAGGATGCCACACCGTTTTCTCCCACCAGCGCCATCAACTGCATATTGTACAGTGCATTCACGATCGAGCTGGATATGTTCGTCATCAGCTCGGACGATCCGTTCACACATGTTTTGAACAGCACATCGCCGTGAAAATGTGTCCTGCCGAGCCGCAGCAGGCTCGAATTTTTCCTTGCAAAATAGAAGATCGGAAACAGTCCGCCAATAAATTCCCCGCACACGGTCGCAACTGCGGCACCAGCCAGTCCCCAGCCCAAAATAGCGACAAACAGCAGATCCAGCACCATATTGGTCACACCCGCTGTCACGATCACGCCCAGACCGAGCTTGGGCTTCTCTGCGGTCACAAAAAAGCTCTGGAATACGTTTTGCAGCATAAATGCAGGCATAGAAATCAATGTCAGCCTGCCGTAAAGCACACAGTTTTCCAGCAGCTCGCCCTCTGCGCCGAGCGCTTTTGCCATAAACGGGACGCACAGCTCGCCAAGCACCGATACAGCTATGCCAAGCACCACCGTCACATAGACAAGCATCGAGAAATATTCGTTGGCTTTCTCATGCCTGCCCTCTCCGAGCGTCTTTCCGACGATCGCGCTGCCTCCGGTTCCGAACATAAAACCGAGCGCAGCAATACCCATCATAAACGGCAGGATCAGGTTGATCGCCGCGAGCGCGGTTTTTCCGACATAATTGGACACAAACAGTCCGTCCACCACACTGTAGATGGATGTAAAAATCATCATCACGATGGACGGAAACACAAACGTTAATAATTTCCTGCAAGTAAAATGCTCCGATAATTGTATTTTCATATCTTTCCCCTTTATCTTATAACTATTGTTCGTAACAGTTCAGCCCGCGCCATTCGAGGAGACGCCTAACGGTGTTTTCCCTCTGCTTCGCAGTTAACTTTGCTCATCATCGGGCGCTCACCTCATCATCTGCGAAATGTGCTCATTCATGCAAGCATGACTCACACATTTTCAC
>CAVHZH010000037.1:0-19741 GCA_963640395.1 Oscillospiraceae bacterium | reverse complement strand
TGTATGCTTCGCATACCGCTCGGGCGCGAAAGAGTCGCGAGCGACTCTTTTTTATATACGCCCGGATAAATAGCATGGGGAAAGGAAGATACCAATGGAAAAAACGATCTTGGATTATGATACAGTGGCGCTCGATGATGCGGACAATGCGCTCGTCATCATCGACCAGACAAAGCTCCCGGAAAAAATAGAGATTTTGCATTTGCATACAGCACAGGAGATCTGGGATGCGATTTATCTGCTGCAGGTGCGGGGCGCTCCGGCGATCGGGGTGGCGGCAGGCTACGGGATCTATCTGCTGGCAAAGGGTATTGATTCCGAAGATTTTGATGAATTTTATAAACAGTTTAGTAAATACAAACAATATCTGGATTCCTCGCGTCCGACAGCCGTGAATCTGTCGTGGGCTTTGAACCGTATGGAGCAGGTGGTGTGCCGCGCGCACGCAGCGGGCAGCACGGTGGCACAGATCAAGGAGGAGCTGCGGCGCGAGTCGGTTGCGATTCAGGAGGAGGACATTGCGATCTGCCGCGCGATCGGAGAGAACGGGCTGGCGCTGGTGAAGCCGGGTGACGGCATCCTCACACACTGCAATGCCGGAAAACTGGCGGCGAGCAGATATGGCACGGCGACCGCACCGATCTATCTCGGACAGGAACGCGGCTACGGCTTCCATGTCTATGCGGATGAGACAAGACCGCTGCTGCAGGGCGCACGGCTGACTGCGTTTGAGCTGCAGTCCGCGGGGGTAGATGTCACATTGATTTGCGATAACATGTCTGGTATGATAATGAAACAGGGCAAGGTGCAGGCGGTGTTTGTCGGCTGTGACCGCGTGGCGGCAAACGGGGATACGGCAAACAAGATCGGGACATCGGTGGTCGCTACAGTGGCAAAACGCTACGGTGTGCCTTTTTATGTATGTGCGCCGACCTCTACGATCGACTGGGGTACACCGTCCGGGGATGACATTGTGATCGAGCAGCGGAAGCCGGAGGAAGTGACGGAAATGTGGTATGCGTCACGCATGGCGCCGGAGGGTGTCAAGGTATTCAATCCCGCGTTCGATGTCACGGATGCGGAGCTCATCACTGGTATTGTGACAGAGTATGGGGTCGCACGTTATCCCTATACGGAGTCCTTACAGGAGATCCGCCGCCAGATGCGTTAAATTATTTTACAAGGTGTTGGCTGGCGGCATTCACGTCAGAAGCCATACGTTATGTTTTTGGTCATGCGCGCACATGTATCGGCATGCACGCTCCCGCTACTTGTCGCTGGCAGTGGTACATAAGCGACCAAACCACGGTCGCTAAGTACCAGCCGCTCCAAAGTGCCTGCCGGATACATGTGAACGCGCATTCCCTATCCACGTTATGAACACTTCGTAAACGTAGCAGCGCGAAAATATTCATAACGCAACGCGGCATGTGTGCACAAGGCACGATTTGCTGTGGATGCACTTGCGGGAGCTGCAAATACGAAATACCGTGCTCACATGCCTCAAACCACCACATAAATAGCGTCGCAACCACCATAAAATTTATAAATAATAAAGGAGAATCACACAATGGCAGAAGAAACATGCAGCAGCGCAGGAAGCTGCTCAAGAGAAAGCTGTGAGGGCTGTCCGAGCAAAAACGGCGGACAGACTTCATTTTTGGAGCAGCTCAACAAATATTCATCCATCAAAAAGGTAATCGGCATCGTCAGCGGAAAGGGCGGCGTCGGCAAATCCTTCGTGACCGCCTCCCTCGCATGCGCGATGCACAAGGCAGGCTATAAGGTTGGCATTCTGGATGCGGATATTACCGGTCCGTCCATTCCGAAGATGCTCGGTGTCCACGGAACGGCATTTGGCACAGACGAGGGTATTATTCCATTAAAATCAAAGGAGGGCATCCCCGTGATGTCAATTAACCTGCTCGTGGAGGATGAGGAGCAGCCGGTGATCTGGCGAGGACCGGTCATCGCAGGGGCAGTCAAGCAGTTCTGGACCGATGTCGTATGGGGCGAGCTGGACTACCTGTTTGTCGATATGCCGCCGGGAACCGGCGATGTGCCGCTCACCGTATTCCAGTCACTTCCGCTCGATGGTGTCGTAGTAGTGACATCACCGCAGGAGTTGGTGCAGATGATCGTAAAGAAAGCATATCATATGGCAGAGATGATGCATGTCCCGGTGCTTGGGCTCGTAGAGAATTTTAGTTATCTGGAGTGCCCGGACTGCGGCAAAAAGATCACCGTATTCGGGGAAAGCCATGTGGATGAGGTGGCGGCAGAGCTGGGAATTCCGGTATTCGCCAAGCTGCCGATCGATCCGTCAAAGGCAGCCGCCGCAGACGCAGGAGCATTCTACGGGACAGACCACAGCGCATTTGATGCTGCAATCGAAGCTTTAAAATAGTAACTCAATAATTACCAATGAAGCCGCTAAACATCACAGCCGCCAAAGGGGGAACAGCTATGGATCAGATTGCTACATTCAGAGAGAAGTATCAGCAGGGAACCGCATATATGGCCGAGGAACTCAAAAGCATTGAAAAAAATGCAACCGGCGTGTTTTGGGAGGAGGAAAACCGTCAGTTAGAGCAGGAGTATATGGCTGCAATGGGACAGGGATATGTCCGCATGCGCATATTTGGAATGGAAAGAACAACATTCGGAAAGATGGACGACGTATCTGCCCGTGGCATGGAACATTACTTCGAGGAGCGGAAGGAAGCACAGCGAATCCATCAGATCACGGAATCCGGAAAAAAGAAAAAATCCGCGCAGGAGACCGATGCACAGGTCAGAATGGGAGACACTGTAAATTTATATCTCAGGAATTCCGCAGGAGACTCTGCTTCGAATGTGCTCCGGCTGTATAGGGAGAAAAAGGAGCAGAATGCGGCACCTGCGGATACACCGCTAGAGGGCACGGAGTTTTATGTCAGAGTAAAGGATCGGAATATTGCCGCACAGGAACGGGAGCAGATGCTCAGCGATCTGATGCTCAGGCGGGATGCACTGGCACTCCGTGTGAAAAATGCCGCACCGAAAAATATGACCGGCAAGGCAGAATGTGAGTATGAGAAACAGCTTCTCGAAAAAATGAACGATGTACTGCGTACATGGCTGGCGGCAGGCGGGATATCCAAAGAGGGAAAACGCGTTTCTGAACGGGAAAAGGCGAAAGCAGCGCAGCATCTGGCACTTGCAGTGGAGAACTACGAATATTATGTAAAAAACCGTGACATGCTGATTGGCGGTATGCTGTTTGAGCGTGTCAAAAAGACGGATGATTATAAGGAGCAGTATAAATATTGGCGTGGGGTAGATAAGGAATCATCAAAGCAGACGTTGGGTATTGATCAGCCGATTCCCAATATTTATAAGGATGATATTGCCAGCCTGCGCAGCCTGATCTCAGAGAATGGTCCTTATGACGAGCAGAAGCAGGCATTGATTACGAGTGTCTATGGGGAATATATGCAGCACAGCGTGGCATTTGCCAATATGAATCAGGAGATACGTGGTGTCAGGTATGCCGTCCAGAGCGATCCGGAACAGATGCAGTATGTGGAGGCGTGGTGGGATAAGAACGATTATGCGGTCAGACAGCATGAGCTGGCGATGGATGCGGCGACGGCATATCTGAAATATCTGATACGTGGAAAGACACCGGATCCTACGCTGGCAGTCTATATAGAACAGCATTGGCATACGGATGCTTTTGCGGAGGGGCTTGATCAGAATGTGGGGGCACTGTATGCCCATCAGGATGAATATAAGGCACGGATACGGGAACGGATGGAACAGCTCAGGACACGTGAGGATCTCGATGAGGCGGAAAAAGTTTCTCTGATAGGAAGACTGGAGATGGTTATGGATCAAGGGCTGCATCGGCAGGCAGTACTACTGCGGCGTACCTCTGATGTTGAACTCGAATATACTCGGTTTGTCAACGAAAGATGCAAGGTGGCAGGCAGCAATATGACTAATACCGGTTATCGTGATCTGCCCCGCGTGCTGATGCCTCTAAACGGCAGCGTAGCCGATGTAGATGCGCAGGAAAGTGTAGCACGCCTGGTGGGGCTCGCAAAATTTGAAAGCGGAGTTTATCCTGAAGACCAAAAGGATGAAAATGGTCGTGTTATCGAAGGCAAGCGAAAGGGGATGGCTTGCCCAAAGGAGGAGCGGCTGGCAGAATTCCAGACGCTGAGGGAGATGCTTACTAAGGCAAAGCAGGATCTGCAGCAATATGTAGACCGGCACACCGCTGCATTTGGGAGTCAGTCGTTAAAAGGGATATATGATGCGGTGGAGATTACCGCTGGCGTGTACCAAAAGGCACAGGGCGTACAGGATATATGCACCCGGATCGGTAAGTCCCCTCTTTTTGACGAGTTGGCAGAAACTGACCGTAAGCAGATGATGGAGATGTGGAATTTTAGCAAAGGGCTTACGAAGTTTGTATTGAACCGTGCATACGAGGTCGATACTTCGGCATGCCTCACTCAACGCGAAGTGCTGGCAGATACAGGGGGTATAGCTGTACTGGGACGTACACTTGAGGATCAAATTGCATTAGCAGCTCAGGAGAATGAAGAGTTACTGGCAGCGAGAAGAAGAAAAAGAAATAGATAGGAGCAGAGTCTATGATACAGGAGTATTTGATCGAACAGCAGATACCGTCGGTGTTTGCATCAATGGTTCCATTACACTATGCGCAGATGGTTGAGCGGGATGAGCTGCTGGCAGTCGGTGCATATGATACATGGGAGGATGAGGCAGTCGGCGTGATGCTGTTCCGTCAGCAGGAAGGCTGGATGGAGCTGGTGTGGCTTCACATTTCTGAAAATTACCGCGAGTCGGAGGACGCGCTGCAATTTGTCGCACGCCGATTGGAGCAGGCACGGTCTGCCGGCATGTTAATCGGTGCATTTATCGATTTTGCAGATGAGGAGGAGGCAGGGCCGTATGAGTGGATCCTGCGGGCACTTGGCTTCCGGGAGGATCTGGTATCGACACAGGTATATGAACTGACACTGGCAGATGTCAGGCAAACGGACATTTTACACAGGAAAGCAGAAAAACATGTCCATTCGCTTGGCGCAACAAACGAAGAAGCCAGAAAAAAGCTGGCAAAAGAGATCATGGCAGATGCGCGTGCAGTTCCGCTGGCTATGCCGGTGGACTGGAGTCGGTACGAGCAGTCGATCAGTGTGGTTTATATGAATGAAACTGTTCCGGAAGGTGTATTGTTGTTTGAGCGGCAGGGTGAGGATCTCGTATTTTCCTGCGCATGGACGACAGAGCCTAAGAAAATGATGGCTATGCTCATTTTCGCGTTGGCGCAGGCGGAGCGGGAGCTGCCGGGGGATACAAGCATTCTGATCCCTGTGCTGGAGCAGCGGGTGGCAGAGCTGGTAGAGCGTCTTGTCCCGAACGCAGTCTGCCGGAAGATCCATGAGTGGTCGCTGGGTTTTCAGATTTAAAAAGGAGTAATAAGGAGTAGGATAAAACGATGGCGTTTGTACATTTGCATACACATACCGAGTATTCCCTGCTGGATGGCTCGAATAAAATAAAAGAATATGTAGCCCGTGTCAAGGAGCTCGGCATGAATGCGGCGGCGATCACCGACCACGGTGTGATGTACGGCGTGATCGATTTTTATAAAGCATGTCAGGCGGCAGGGATCAATCCCATTCTGGGCTGTGAGGTATATGTCGCACCGGGCTCGCGCTTTGACAGGGAGGTTGGGCGCGGCGAGGACCGCTATTACCACCTGATCTTGCTCGCCGAGAACAATACCGGTTATGCGAATCTGGTCAAGATCGTGTCAAAGGGCTTTACCGAGGGCTATTACTACAAGCCGCGTGTCGATCTGGAGGTGCTGGAGCAGTATCATGAGGGCATTATCTGCGCGAGTGCATGTCTGGCGGGTGAAGTCGCGCGCGCGTTGAACCGCGATGATTATGCAAGTGCAAAAGAGGCGGCACTGCGCTATGAGGGAATTTTTGGAAAGGGCAATTTTTTTCTGGAACTGCAGGATCACGGCATCCCTGCGCAGCAGAAGGTCAATGCCGGGCTGCTGCGCCTGTCACAGGATACGGGGATTGAGCTGATCGCGACAAATGACTGCCATTACACATATGCGTCGGATGCGGAGGCGCACGATATTCTGCTGTGTATCCAGACGGCAGCGAAGCTCGCGGATGAGAACCGGATGCGCTATGACGGCGGACAGTATTACGTCAAAAGTGAGGCGGAGATGCGGGAGCTGTTTCCCTATGCGCTGCAGGCAATCGAAAATACACAAAAGATCGCAGACCGCTGTCATGTGGAGATCGAGTTTGGCAATACCAAGCTGCCGCGCTACGATGTGCCGGACGGTTACACCTCGCTGGAATACTTAAAAAAGCTCTGCTATGACGGCTTGAAGCAGCGTTATCCAGAAAGCTGGGAACAACTGCAGGACAAGCTCGCCTACGAGCTGGGCATCATCGAGCGCATGGGCTACGTGGACTATTTCCTGATCGTGTGGGATTATATCAACTATGCGCGCACACATGGGATCCCGGTCGGACCCGGGCGCGGCAGCGCAGCCGGATCGCTGGTCGCGTATACGACCGGCATCACGAACATCGATCCGATCAAGTACAATCTGATCTTTGAGCGCTTTTTGAACCCGGAGCGAGTGTCCATGCCCGATATCGACGTCGATTTCTGTTATGAAAGACGGCAGGAGGTCATCGACTATGTCATAGAAAAATACGGCAAGGACTGTGTGACGCAGATCGTCACCTTCGGTACGCTGGCGGCGCGCGGTGTGATCCGCGATGTCGGGCGTGTCATGGATCTGCCTTATGCATTTGTCGATTCGATTTCCAAGAGCATCCCGATGGAGCTTGGCATCACGATCGATAAGGCACTGTCGATGAATGCAGAGCTGCGCACGGCTTATGAGAATGATGAACGGGTACACCGGCTCATCGACATGTCGCGCAGGCTGGAGGGACTGCCCCGCCATACATCAGTACATGCGGCGGGTGTCGTGATCAGCAGGCTGCCGATGGAGGAATATGTGCCGCTGTCGAGAGGCGCAGACGGAGTCATCACGACGCAGTTTACGATGACGACGATCGAGGAGCTGGGTCTGCTGAAAATGGACTTTCTGGGGCTGCGTACACTGACGGTCATCAGTGATGCGTGTAAGCTGGTCGAAAAGTCGAGAGGCATACAGATCGATATTGACCGGATCGATTATGACGACCATGCGGTGTACGAGTCGCTTGGTACCGGAAAATGTGAGGGCGTGTTCCAGCTCGAAAGTACGGGCATGAAAAACTTCATGAAGGAGCTAAAGCCGCAGAATTTAGAGGATGTGATCGCGGGTATCTCGCTCTACCGTCCCGGCCCCATGGATTTTATTCCCGCATATATCCGCGGCAAGAACAATCCCGATGCGATCAGCTATGACTGTCCGCAGCTCGAACCGATTTTAGCGCCGACCTACGGCTGTATCGTCTATCAGGAGCAGGTCATGCAGATCGTGCGTGATCTGGCGGGCTATACGCTCGGACGAAGCGATCTGGTGCGCCGTGCGATGTCCAAGAAAAAGACGCATGTCATGGAGGAGGAGCGTAGAAACTTTGTCTATGGCAACGAGGAGCAGGGTGTCAGGGGCTGTATCGCGAACGGCATCTCAGAGCAGACCGCGAACAAGATCTATGATGAGATGATCGATTTTGCAAAATATGCATTTAACAAGTCGCATGCAGCCGCCTATGCGGTCGTGGCTTATCAGACCGCATATCTGAAATATTATTATCCGGTAGAATTCATGGCGGCGCTCATGACATCTGTCAAGGATAATACGTCAAAGGTATCGGAGTACATACAGACCTGCCGCAGCATGGGGATCGCCATTCTGCCGCCGGATATCAATGAGGGAGAGGGCAGCTTTTCGGTATCAGACGGGGCGATCCGCTACGGAATGAGTGCGATCAAGAGCATCGGAGCGCCCGTGATCCGTGCGATCGTCGAGGAGCGGACGCGGCATGGCGCTTACCAGAGTCTCAAGGATTTTATCACAAGAGTCGGCAGCCGTGAGGTGAATAAGCGCGCGGTGGAAAACCTGATCAAGTCGGGGGCGTTTGACTGCGTCGATGGCAGCCGCAGGCAAAAAACACTGATCTATCCGATGATCATGGATCAGGAGGCACAGGAGCGCAAGGGCTCGGTCGCAGGTCAGATCAGCCTGTTTGACCTCGCTCCAGAGGAAAATAAAAAGGAGTATGAGATCCGGATGCCGGATGTGCCGGAGTTTACAAAGGGTGAGCTGCTCGCATTTGAAAAAGAAGTGCTCGGTGTCTATATCAGCGGTCATCCGCTCGAGGAGTACGAGAAAAAATGGCGGCAGAATATCACGGCGGTGTCCACGGATTTTATCTATGATGACGAGGCTGGCGCGGCAAAGCTGCCCGACGGCACACATGTGGTGATCGGCGGCATGATCACGGATAAGACGGTCAAATTCACAAAAAACAACAAAACAATGGCATTTCTCACGATCGAGGATCTGTACGGAACCACGGAGGTCATCGTCTTTCCGAGAGATTATGAGAAGCACCGCGCACTTCTCGAGGATGACGCAAAGGTGTTCGTTTCCGGCCGCGTCAATGCGGAGGAGGAGAAAAACGGCAAGCTGATCTGCGAACAGATCTATTCGTTTGACGATGCAAAAAAGGAGCTCTGGATCCAGTTTGCTACAAAGGAAGATTATGCAAATGCAGAATCTGCGGTGTATGACCTGCTTCACTCCAGCGAGGGAAAGGATACGGTCGTGATCTACATTTCCGGAATCAAGGCGGTCAAACGGCTGCCTGCCAACTGGAATGTATGTGTCAGTCAACTGGACCTGCAAAGGTTTTACGAATTATTTGGCGAAAAAAATGTAAAAGTCGTCGAAAAGCCTATTGAAATAGGAGGGAAAAGAGATTAGAATATATAGAATAGTGGTAACTGTGAGGGTACTGAACAGTTACGAATAGTGATGTTGAAAAGAGACTAGATTTCATACAGGAGGTTTTCAAATATTATGGGAAACGAGATTCAGACCATCGGCGTATTGACGAGTGGAGGGGATGCTCCCGGAATGAATGCAGCCATCCGTGCAGTGGTTCGCCGCGCACTGGCAGCAGGCAAGCAGGTAAAGGGAATCCAGAGAGGATACGCAGGTCTTTTGCAGGAAGAGATTGTGGACATGAACAAGCGCAGCGTATCTGACATCATCCAGCGGGGCGGAACGATCCTTCAGACTGCACGATGTATGGAGTTCACGACTCCGGAGGGTCAGGCGAAGGGTGCTGAGATCTGCCGAAAGCATGGCATTGACGGCGTGATCGTCATCGGAGGAGATGGTTCCTTCCGCGGTGCACAGAAGCTGGCAGCCAACGGGATCAACACGATCGGCGTACCCGGCACGATCGATTTGGATATTTCCTGCACCGATTATACGATCGGATTCGATACCGCGGTCAATACCGCGATGGAGGCGATCGACAAGGTGCGTGATACCTCTACCTCACACGAGCGCTGCTCGATCATCGAGGTCATGGGACGCGGAGCCGGATATATCGCACTGTGGTGCGGTATCGCGAACGGAGCCGAGGATGTACTGCTTCCGGAGAAATACGATTATGACGAGCAGAGACTGGTCAACAATATTATCGAGAACCGCAAGGTCGGAAAGAAGCATCATATTATCATCAACGCAGAGGGCATCGGGCATTCTACCTCAATGGCGCGCCGGATAGAGGCAGCCACAGGCGTAGAGACACGTGCTACGATCCTCGGACATATGCAAAGGGGCGGCAGTCCGACAGCCAGAGACCGTATGATGGCATCTCTGATGGGCGCATATGCAGTAGACTGTCTGTGTGTTGGTAAGAGCAACCGTGTTGTAGCCTTAAAGAAGAATCAGATGGTTGACTTTGACATTGACGAAGCGCTGGCAATGGAGAAAACGGTCAACGATTATGAGTTTGAGATCTGTACCGTATTGGCAAAATAATTATCAGGAAAGCTATGATCACAAGTACATCGAATCAGCAGGTAAAGACAATTATACAGTTGAATAAAAAAGTAAAGGCGCGTAGGGAACTGCGTGCCTTTATTGTTGAAGGACCCAAAATGGTCGCTGAGACGCCGCGTGAGCTGCTCGAGCGTGTCTATGTGTCGGAGCATTTTGCAAATGAGCCTGCGGGTCAGGCACTCTGCGTGCGTCTTGGCATAGATTATGAAGTGGTGAGTGACGGGGTATTTTCTCATATCAGCGATACGAATACGCCGCAGGGCATACTGGCGGTCGTCCGTATGCCGGAATATACCTTTCAGGAACTGCTGCGCGGAGAGGCTGTGCGGCTGCTTGTGCTGGAGGATATTCAGGATCCCGGCAATCTCGGCACGATGTTCCGTACCGGGGAGGGTGCGGGGATCAGCGGTATCATTATGACAAAGGGAACGGTGGATTTGTTTGCGCCAAAGACGGTGCGCGCGACGATGGGCAGTATTTACCGTGTGCCGTATCTCGTGACGGATGATCTGGGTGCCATGCTGGAAAAGCTGCACGCCGAGGGAATCCGTACCTATGCGGCGCATCTGCGCGGCGAGAAATATTATGACGAGCTGGATCTGACCGGGAACTGTGCATTTTTGATCGGAAACGAGGGAAACGGACTGAAAAAAGAGACCGCAGATCTGGCAGACACGTATCTGAAAATTCCGATGGAGGGAAAGCTGGAGAGCCTGAATGCTGCGATGGCGGCGGGGATACTCATGTACGAGGCTCACAGACAGTGCAGACAGGAGGAAGCAGCACGTGCGCATTTGGTTTAAAATGATGAAAAATAATCACCTGCAAGGGGATTATATGTATGAGGATATGTCGGATGATACGCGGACACACAAGATCTTCCGTGGGGTGGAAGAGGTGTGCCATGCGTTTGACCTGAGTAAACCGATCTGGCTGGACGCGACGATCGCGGATTTTAAACGGTATGCCAGAGCACGTTTTACAAGGGATTGTTTTATAGAGGAGATTGATTTTGACTATTTGGAGATCCATGTAATTGAGGAGGACTGAACATGCAGGCAGTAGAAATATTTCAGGATAATGCCGAGAGCTGGGAGACGCTGATTTTTTTATACAATTCAGCACTCAAGGAGGTTGGCACAAAGCTGGAGATCCTGAATGATGAGTTTGTACATATTCACAAGTACAATCCGATCGAATATATCAAATCCCGCATCAAATCGCCGGAGAGCATCTGCAAAAAGCTCAAGCGGAATGGACTGGAGACGACATTAGAAAATATGGTGAGCCATCTCAACGACATTGCCGGTATCCGCATCGTGTGTTCGTTTACATCGGACATTTACCGGATGGCGGAGATGATCGGCAAGCAGAATGATCTGACCGTGATATCGGTCAAGGACTATATCAGACATCCAAAGGCGAGCGGCTACAAGAGCTATCATATGCTCGTGTCCGTGCCGATCTTTTTGTCGGACCGCGTCGTTGACACAAAGGTGGAGATCCAGATCCGCACGATCGCGATGGACTTCTGGGCGAGTCTGGAGCATAAGATCTATTATAAATTCGAGGGAAATGCACCGGAATATATCAGCCGTGACTTAAAGGAGTGCTCCGAGATCGTATCAATGCTGGATGCCAAGATGCTGCAGCTCAATCAGGCGATTTCAGAAGCAAAGGTACAGCAGGGAATTGATTAAAAAACGCACCGCAGGGATGCATCAATATCAGGGGGATATGCCATGCAGGGCGCACTGACACAGGAGAAAAAAAGTAACATCCAGGGAGATATCACTGTCGATGAGAAATTCGCTATGATGAACCTGCCGGAGAACATCAATGCCGGGGAAGCAGAGCCTTTGGAGACCCGTTTGCTGGATGTTTATAAGGGTCGTGCGAAGCTGGCATATCCGCGTCTTGAGCCGGGGAATGCCACGACACAGTTTACACTCGAACCGGAACAGCTGACGCTTCAGGATGGTCTGGACGTTACACCCGGTACGATGGCTGCGCAGGTATCTGCCTATGAGACGGGACAGGATGTGCGTTCGGAGGGTGTCGTGTATACTGCGCTGGGCGGCAGCGTAGAGCTTTCGGTTTCAAATTTTCATCAGGAGCATGCAGCGGCAGAACTGGCAACAATGAATATTATTTCCGAGGGCGCGCCGGATGCCGGTGAGACGGAGATCAGTGCCTATTTAAAGGAGCCGCTTGTGATTGAACCGATGCCGGGGCTGCGCCTTGAGCTTGGACAGGGCGAGTATATCAAGCATAAAAATGATCTGAATCCGGTTCTGAGATTCTGGCAGACCAGACTGATCTTCGACTCACAGAGCATGGGGGAGGATTTTCAGACGGAGCTTGACGACACCGGTCTGCATCTTGCGCAGGGGCAGGATGTGCAGGTGGATGAGCAGAAGCCGGGTGGCAAGGCGGCGGCTGAGGTCGTAGAGACACTCAAAAGACGCATGGTTCCGGAGTTTGAAGAACAACCACAGGAAGAAGAGAAAGAGCAGGAAGCAGAAGAACAGCCGCAGGTAAAACCGGTTCCGGTGGCGGAGAACAAAGAATCAGAAAAAGAAGAATCGGATGACGAGGACTCAGATGAGGAGGTGGTGGAATTCGGAGATCCGGATTCCGTCACAGAGGATGGGTTCGTGAGTCTGAAGGATATTGAATATGAAGAAGAACAGGACGTAGAGGATCTTTCTTCCAGGGTGAAGGGAAGGGCACGCTGTATGTGACTTTTGACAATTCGATTGAGCTGCAGATGCTCCCCGATGGGGCAGACTGGCTTGTCTGCAACATTTCTCTGGAGGGTGTCCAAATAGATGCCAGCAAGCTTGTGGCAGAGAAAATCCGTATTGATTTAGGAGTGGCACAGAAAGAACAGGATGAGGATGATGAGAGCGTAGTAAAGAAGCTGTTTCATGGAAACTTCTACGGAACCGTGACCAGTGTGAGCCCCGAGAGCCGGCTTGATGCCGAGGGAATTCATGTCACAGAGGAAGGAAAACGTATCGGGAAGTTTGGTGTGACTAACTTTTTGGGCTTTCTGGATGTAGAGGGCGATTATCCGACAGGGCATCTTAATGTCACATTGAAAAAGGAGGAGGAAAAAGAGGCAGGTAAGTCGAGCCTTTTCTCTGAAACTGCGAAAAGTATCATGGGAGAGGGACTGAGCATTCCCATCGCAGGCCTTTGGCATTCAAATTTGCGATCGTTCCGTCTGTTGAGGTAGGCGGCGAGCTCTCAGCAGAACTGAACCGCGGAAAGAGCTTCGGAGAAAAGATGAAGCCCGGTGAGAGCTTCAAGCTGGGCGGAAGTCTGGGCGTGAAGGGAACCGGTAAGCTGGAGATGTCAGCAGGTCTTGAGGTTGGACTCACGGCGATTGTCACAAATATTGCGAGTGCGGAGGTGCAAGTGCAGACAGATTTAGCCGCGAGCATCGGAGCAGAAGCAGAGGCAGAAACCGAGCTTGGAATTGCGGATGCGGGTAAAGGCTTCCGGCAGACCAAGGATCTGGAGGCGGCAGGCAGCGTGGACATCGGACTCAGCGCAGCAGCAAAATTGCAGGGAAATGTGAAGTTTCTGATCTGGAAAGCAAATCTTTTTGAGATGGAGCTTTTTAATAAAGAAACAAAACTGGATCTGTATAGAGGAACGGCAACGCGCGATAAGGACGCGAAGGGGGTCACGAAGGGCTGGCATTTCGAGGAGATGGGACTCACGGCAGAAAAATTTGGAAGAAAATCGTTCGCTGCACTTCGTGAATCAAAAAAGGAGTAACAGATCTGAAAATGTCGGAAAGGGCGGCGAAAACGCTCGGAAAAGAGGTAGAAGAGGCATGGGTCATTCTGGAACAGTTGAAAAAACAGCAGACCATGTCAGAGGGCATTTATTATATCGAGGACAGTGAACGGGAACGTTTGGATAAACAGATCAGGAAGCTGACAGTGAAAATGAAGCGAAAGCTCGAGGCATATGAGGAGGCATTGAAGTTATTCGAGATACAACAGAGTATCGAAAGCGACAAGCTGTATGACGAGGTAAAGGCTGCCAGGAAGCAGCAAGGCAAGTACATGGATCAGAATGTCATCAAGCAGAAACTGTTGGAGGATACGGCGAGAGGCGGTCTGGATTGGAAAAAGTACCGCCCGTTAACGTCTGAAGATTTTCCGGATGAGAAACCCACAAAAGTAGAAAAAACAGTAAAAAAGGCAAATGAAGAACGAAACAGTATGGCTGCGATTGATGTCGCGATTGCGCGGGTATTGGGAATACGCGAGAATGCGATAGACCGGGTGAAGGAAGACTATGCGCTGCGCGTACAGACCGAAAATCCGGTGCTTGCAGCGAAGCATCTGCGGGGCGAGGAGACAAACACGCCACTGTATAAGACACTGGACGAGTGGAAGGATGATATGAAGGATGGAGATGGAGCATTCTTTTTTCAGAAATCCGTGCTGTCGCAGTTGCAGACTGATACCAGAATTGAGAGTCCTAGGAATTTCACGAACAACTATTTTGAAATTCTGTATGAGCCTGTTACACTTGAAAAGGTGAAAAGTGGCGCAAAGGCTTATCAGATGAAAGATGAGAAACTGAAAGATGCTTTTCGGGTAAAGGATCCGGATGGAAGGCTGAGATTTAATCACATGACAAAGCATAAATTTTTGAAGATGATCTTGAGTGGCAGGTATCCGGAGAAAAGCTATGCGGAGGATGAAACACCGTTGGGAGGAAAGGAGATTCCGACGCTGACGGCAAAAGAGAAAAAAGATTTCTTTTTTGCGATGTTTGATGCTAGGCTGACAAAAGAGGAAAAAGAGGAAAATTATATTCACTGGTCGTTAGGCGATAAGGATTACAAGAAACACCTGACACAGCAGAAGCAGGCGAAGGATGAAATCAATCATGGTATTTATGAGCCAGTGCTTAATTCGGATATAGACACGATGGTGAAAACGGGACAAGTGCCAATCGAACAGGAACTGGAAGGTCTGAACCAAAAGCTGGAGGATGCAAAGCAAAGGTACATAGAAAAGGAAAAGGAATACGCGCAGGCGGTCGAAGCGGTGGCAAGGATTCGAAAGGAACAGGCTGACTGTGACGAAAAATTAAACGCGTTGAACGCCAATGCGTCAGCGGCATTGCAGCTGAAGCCTGACGCGGTCGCCCATGCAGTGGATGCTGTCAATTTTGTAGAGCGTGAGGGCGTAAATATCACAACCGGTCAGACGGCATATAGCGTTGTTGCCAAGCATGTGGAAAAAAATCCAGAGCTTGAAAAAAGGCTGGCGAATGCAAGGAAGGAGCTGTTTGAGAAACAGAAAACTGACAGCAAGTAAGCAGAAGGAGAGGAGAAACGATTGGAGAACAAATGGATTGCTCAAAGCTACATATTTGCGGATCTGCTGCTGAAGGAGATTCTGGATCAGCGCTGTGAACCGGACAGCGGCTTTTATCTGCCGGGGCTTGCGGTGGCAAACAGTGAGCTGTTGCAGGTGCTGACACCGCATCTGAAGGATGCACATGCTTCGGAGGAATTGCAGTCCGGGTGGAACGAACTGCTTCGTGCGATGATGTCGGACGATGTCTATGAAAACGGATCCCGTCTGCAAAAGCTGCGGTGGCTGTACCGGCTGGACGGGATCTGGCTGCTTGCGGTTGTGCTGGCGTTTGTTCACCGGAGTGATCCGAAATACCAGAAAGCGGTCGCTGTATTACAGGAAAATGCCGAGAGCAGGGGTGTGGATTTCTTTGTTGTAAAAGCAATCGCAAGGTATCTGAAAATTGCGGATGATGAGGATGCCGCGCGTCTGATGTCGGATTGCAGGGAAAAGGAGGATCTGTTTGAGCGGCGGGAGGATACGCTGCTGATTCTGCAAATGCTATTTTGCCTGCCGGGTGAATGGATGTATTCCGTATCTGGATCTGATGGATTGTGATACGGAGGATGCGGGGACGCGGCAGTGGATTGAATCGGTCGTCAGTGAATACAAATTGATTTTTATCGGGACGACGATGGATCAGACGCTTGCAAGGGCAATGTCCTTTAGCGCGCAGAAGGTGCCGCTGGATTATTTGGATGCAGCGGATCGTCTGGCTCTGTGGCAGGCGGCGGGCAGCGCGTATCCGGTGGCAGAAAATGTAAATTATGAGCAGCTGGCAGGAAATTACCGTCTGCTTCCGGCGGATATTTGCGAAGTATTTGCGCGGGCAGAGCAGTACCGGATACAGGGCGTACAGGAACAGATCGACAGGGAGCAGATCCTTGCCTGCGTGAGAGAGTGCAACCAGCTTTCCGGAAATGTGCTGATGGAGCAGATCCATACGGTGTTCCGGTGGGAGGATCTGAAAGTAAAGCCGGAGATCGTAAAGGCGATGCATCTGGCATGCGCCCACCTGAAATACCGCTTTCAGGCGCAGAAATATCTGGGAGACCGTTATCCTTACGGTACGGGTGTGAGTGTCCTCATGTATGGACCGCCGGGAACCGGAAAGACGATGGCGGCACAGGTGATTGCGAACGATTTGCAGATGGATCTGTACCGTGTGGATCTCAGTCAGGTCAGCAGCAAATACATCGGTGAGACTGCAAAAAATCTGGAGAAAATCTTCAGGGAGGCAGAGCAGGCGAACGTGATTTTATTTTTTGATGAGGCGGATTCGCTGTTTGGAAAACGGACGGAAGTCAAGGAGTCCAACGATAAATATGCGAATCAGGAGACCTCTTATATTCTCCAGAGAATCGAATCCTATGATGGGATGGTCATTCTGGCGACGAATATTGCGCGCAATTTTGATCCGGCATTTATGCGGCGGATCACGGTCAGCATCCCGTTCGAGATGCCGGATGAGCAGATGCGCCGTCTGCTCTGGCAGGACATGCTCCAGAACACAGGGCTGGGTAAAAATGAAGCACTGCTTTCCAATCTCGCAGCACAGTTTGAATTGAGCGGAAGTAATATCAAGAGTATCGTGCGAAACGCGGTATTTGCGGCGTTGATGGAAGGGCGGGAGGTATGCGGCACAGATCTTGCGGCAGCATTAAAGATCGAGCATGCAAAGATGGGACGCATCCTGACCCTGTCCAGTGTGATGCCGTATATGTCTTAGGAGTATTTATCTACAGCAAAAACGAATCCATATCCCCGGAGTGTCTGCTGCGGGGCTTGCTATCGCGGAAGATGCTGCGCAGCGGCCGCTGGCGGTAGTCAAAGCCCTGTTCCATATAGGACTCGATGGCATCTGCGAGGATGGCATCGTCAGTGATGTCCTCCTCGGCAGCCAGCGCCAAGAGCTTCTCGTAGGTATCGGCGTTGATATAGATGGCAGCCTTGCCCTCGGGGGCAGCGGCTCCTGTGGCGGAAGGGGATTCGGCTCCCATAAATGTGAAAAAGTCCATATCCAGTGCCGCGAGCACCTTCATCAGAATATCCATGTCCGCCTTGTTGCTGTCACGGTTGATCAGTGCATAGACGGTCTGTGCAGGAATATCTGCATCCTTTGCAAATCGGGTCACGGTCAGCCCGCGTTCATTCAGTATGTGTTTCAATCGGGAACCTAAATTCATCGAAAAGCCCTCCTTATGTGCTGTATTTCTGGGTTTATTATTGTTCAGCCGCGCCATTCGAGGAGACGCCTGACGGCGCGAACCGAACGGTTACTTGTTTTTATTGTTAAAGTTTGCACGCTTGCGCAGGGTCGGGTCAAGGATGCGCTTGCGGATACGGATGCTCTCAGGGGTGATCTCGAGCAGCTCATCCGTATCGATGAACTCCAGTGCCTGCTCCAGACTGAGTACCTTCGGGGGCACGAGCGTCAGCGCCTCGTCCGCGCTGGAAGAACGCGTGTTGGTCAGATGTTTTTTCTTGCATACGTTCAACTCGATATCCTCAGCCCTTGAGCTCATACCGATCACCATTCCGGCGTATACCTTTTCTCCGGGTCCGATAAACAGTGTGCCGCGATCCTGTGCGGAGAACAGACCGTAGGTGACGCTCTCGCCGCTCTCGAAAGCGATCAGCGAGCCGGTCTTGCGGTACTGGATGTCGCCGCAGTACAGATCGTAGCCGTCAAAGATCGTATTCAAAATACCGTTTCCCTTTGTATCCGTCATAAAATCATTGCGATAACCGATCAGACCGCGGGAAGGAATGCGGAACTCCAGTCTCGTGTAGCCGCCGCTGATGGATCCCATGTTAAGCAGTGAGCCCTTGCGCTGGCTGAGCTTGTCGATCACGACTCCGGTAAACTCATCGGGTACATCGACATATGCCAGCTCCATCGGCTCGGTTTTTTTGCCATTTTCGTCCGTGTGGTAGAGCACCTCTGCCTTGCTGACGGCGAACTCATATCCCTCGCGGCGCATGTTCTCGATCAAAACCGACAGATGCAGCTCGCCGCGGCCGGATACCTTGTAGGTGTCGGCATCCTCTGTCTCCTCAACACGCAGGGAAACGTCCGTATTCAGCTCACGGAACAAGCGGTCACGCAGATGGCGGGAGGTGATATATTTTCCCTCCTGACCGGCAAGTGGGGAGTCATTTACGATAAAATTCATCGCCAACGTCGGCTCGGAGATCTTCTGGAACGGGATCGCAACCGGATTTTCCGGCGCGCAGATCGTATCCCCGATATGGATGTCTGCGATGCCGGAGATCGCCACGATCGAGCCGATGCCTGCCTCGGTCACATCGACCTTGTTCAGTCCGTCAAACTCATAGAGCTTGCTGATACGCACCTTTTTCAGCTTATCGGGCTCGTGGTGGTTGACAACGACGGCGTCCTGATTCACGTGCAGCACACCGTTGTCCACCTTCCCGACACCGATGCGTCCGACGTATTCGTTGTAGTCGATCGTGCTGATGAGTACCTGTGTGTTGGCATCCGGGTCTCCGGTAGGAGCGGGGATATAGTTGATGATCGTCTCAAAGAGCGGTGTCATATCCTTGGGCTCGTCATTCGGATCGAGCATCGCATAACCGTCTCGGGCTGATGCGTAGACGAACGGGCAGTCAAGCTGTTCATCGGAGGCATCCAGATCCATGAACAGCTCCAGTACCTCGTCAATTACCTCGTCAGGGCGTGCCTCCGGGCGGTCGATTTTATTGATACATACGATGACCGGGAGGTTTAAGTCCAGTGCCTTCATGAGCACGAACTTTGTCTGCGGCATGGCACCCTCAAAGGCATCCACGACTAAGACTACGCCGTTGACCATTTTCAGCACACGCTCGACCTCGCCGCCGAAATCGGCATGGCCGGGAGTGTCGATAATATTTATTTTTACATCTTTATAAAAAACAGCGGTATTTTTTGAAAGGATGGTGATACCGCGCTCGCGCTCGATGTCGCCGGAGTCCATGACGCGCTCCTGCACCTCCTGATTGGCGCGGAATACACCGGACTGCTTCAACAGCTCGTCCACCAGTGTTGTTTTGCCGTGATCGACATGGGCGATGATTGCGATGTTACGAATGTCGTCTCTAGTAGTCTGCATAAATCTTTTTTTCCTTCTTTCCTTAATAAATCATTACTATAATGAACTGTTCTCCTCAAAATTGGTTCGGGTGTCAAAACACCCGAACCAACGGTTACACGGATTGTTTCGTGCTTCGCACTCCCACAATCCTACTTCAATTCGGA
>CAVHZH010000036.1:0-19752 GCA_963640395.1 Oscillospiraceae bacterium | reverse complement strand
CCGTGCGATCCGCCGGAGGCTGCTAAGGAAATGCTGATTAAATCAGCATTTCCTAAACTTATCAGAGACATACATGATCAGACAGAGGTAATTGAAATGCGACAAAAGAAGAATGTACATAAAAAACTAAACAGCAAAGGCTTCACGCTGGTAGAGATGATTGTCACACTCACGATTGTGAGCATTCTTCTGGCGGTCACCTTTGTCGGGCTGCATACATGGACACGCCATGCAGAATTTAAAAAATGTAACGAGTATGCACATACCGTCTATACATCCGCCTCACTGGAGCTGTCAGCGCTGGAGCTGGCGGGTGATCTGGAACGATTCACCGAGCGTGTCAAGGCGAGCGGCACATCGCTGCAGACTGCGGCACAGCTTGGAAACGGAGCACCGGATAGTGTCTATGAGACCGGACGGATGTATGCGATCACGGCAAATGCCGGAGAATATGAGAAGTATCAAAAGGGCGGGAATGTGTCGCAGCAGGCAGGTCTGATATATGAGCTGATCGAACCGTATTCGTATGACAAGGGTGTATGCAACCACACGATCACGATCGAATATGACAGTGTCAATCAGTCGGTTTATGCCGTATTTATCAGTACGCGGGCAGAGAACTTTGTGTACAGTGATGACCACGGCGGTGATTATGGAGCATATGATGAGAGCGGAACAGTCAGTCTGAATGCAGCGGCTGACTATGAGCTGGATCGTTCGACACAGGTGCGAAAGGCACTGATGCTCGGCTATTACTGTGTCGATGATCTGGGGATCAGTGCGGCATTTAACGAAGGACAGCTGCGCATTACCGAGTGTTATCTGGACAACGATGAGACACTCGATCTCGTTGTATCGAGCAATTCGCGCCACGAGGAGGCGGATGTCAAATATACGGCGACGATCTACCAGACGGATGGTGACACGCCGCTGTTTGATGTGACCTTTTCATTGATGGATCTGTATGCGAAAGAATACAATGCAACGCAGGTTCAGACTCCGAATGTCATAGAGGTTTCTGTGAGCAGATACACTGGAACAGCAAAAGGTGAGCCGGAAAAGATGTATTTTCCGGTATCCTTTGTGAACAATGAGCTGCGTCTGACACTGGATGCGGTGATGTCGGCACAGACCGGATATGCGATCGATCAGGGTGAGAGCAGCACTGCCAGCCTGTCCACCAGCTTCCATCGGTTTTTGCAGGATTCGGTTGCACCGGATATCTATGTATCCGCGCGTGTCCAGCAGTTGACGGAGGATGATCTGCCGGTTAACTACGATCAGGGAAAGAGCGGTGTGCGCCAGTGGATCACGGATGAGGAATATATTATCGGATCATCGGTTGTATCCAATACAGAGAATGTCTTTTTTGCATCTGTGACAAATAGTAGTGCCGGAAGCAATGCAGGCATTGGTTTCGTGCGCCATCTCGCGAATATCCGCTACTGTGATGACAAAAGGATCATGACCTTCCAGCTGGTCAACGACCTGAACTTTACGGATGCGGTGATCTATGACCAGAATACAGCCCGGTCAGGAGCGGCGAATGCGATGGAGCTCATGGAGCTGCATACGACAAAGGCATTCCCGGCGATCCCTGAATTTAGTGCAAATTGGACGCTGACCGGAGAAAAGGCGCTCAGCACGCAGAATTATGCGATCAACCAGCTTGTGCTGACGGAAGAATCGATCGTCACCTCTGCCGAACAAAAAGACGAGTGCTACGGCATGATCGGCACGAACAGCGGTGTGGTGAAGAATCTGTCATTGAATGGCAGCACAGCGACACTCGGCTACGAGGCTGTGGCTACGAGCGGTGATACAAATGCTGTGGTCACTTATGAGCGGCAAACTGAAAATTCTGCCTTAGCAGTGCGTGCGGCGGGCATTCTCTGTGGTCAAAATCAGGGTACAGTAGGAAATATTGACATGGATAACGCGACCTCGGCGCATCTGGCTCTGAATTATACGCCGGTCGGCTCTGGCACTACGCTTACCGCGGAGCAGATGCATGGTATCGGACTGGTCTGCGGTGTCCATGATGGAAAGACGTCACTGGAGGATATCCAGACAGCCGGAGAGCTGGAGGGTTATATTTATGGGGTCAATACCGAAGACACGGCAGCGCCTGTGGGTACGGATGACGTGCAAAAGCGCTATCGCTATGCAGGCATCGGCGGTATCTGCGGATTTACGGTCGGCGAGCCGGACAGCGACAGTCGGGCTGTGACTGCGATCGGTGCCAAGTCTACGATCATAGACACCGTTTTGGATTTTCTGAATCTGACAGACCGTTCGAGCGTCAAAAACACGGCTGAGATTACCGGAAATGCCTTTGTCGGCGGTATCAGCGGAAATATTTATCTCGTAAATGATATCAATGACAGTACGACCAATCCGATCATAGACAACTGCAGCAATGAGGGTCTGATTCATTTAAATGGTGAAAAAGCAGATTTGATTTCCTGCGGGACAAAAAATGCGGATGTGCTGGAGAAAGAGGATGAACATACAAATGCGGACAACTGCTTTGCGGGCGGTATCGTTGGATATCTGTCGAACGGTCAGATCAAGGACTGTACTTCTGCGCCCGGTGTCAGTGACAGCACCTTTGAAGAACAGGCAGCGGATACGACACTGACCGGCAGGACATTGGATGGCGGCATTGCGGAGACAAAGGCACATGCGTATCTGACACAGTATCTGACCGGAAACTATGTCGGCGGCATTGCGGGCTGCGTCGTGACCGGACAATTGCTTGATTGCGAGACGACAGAGGGCGGATATGTACTTGGAAATGATGAAGTCGGCGGTATTGCCGGATATCTGGCACAGGTGGAAAATGACACATCACAGAACCGTCTGACTATGACAGGCGGAAAAGAATTGCAAAATAGCTGCTATGTGATCGGCCATTCGGCGGTCGGCGGTATTGTCGGCAGCAACCACGCAGGAAATGTACTCTCGAAGTGCGTCAATGAGGGCGTTGTAGTCGGTGCGGGCAGAAATATTGGCGGAATCGCCGGTATGAACTGCGGTAACAGTGAAAAGGAGCTGGCAACCATCGAAGATTGCACGTCAGAGGTGTTTGACTATGACGACAGTATTTTTACACAGGTATCCGGCATCTGGCAGATCTATGGAGATAATGTCGGCGGACTGGTCGGACTGAACGAGTACGGTCAGGTCAGGCGAACCGATGATGTGGCGACGAATATTTCATCGATAGTCGTGGGAAATAACAATGTCGGTGGTGTCTTTGGCATGGCAGGCACAGCGACGACCTTTGATTTTGCACATTATACATTGAATGGCGGGGAAGTCTATGCAAACGGAGATAATGTCGGCGGCTATATCGGCGTCAATCTGAGCGCGGAGGCATTGCCGTCTGCTGAAAAATATTCAGAACATCCGTATGAGGTACGCCCGTACTCGGTGCAGGGACGTTATGCAGTCGGCGGCGCGATCGGCGCGAACGTGATCCTGCAAAAGAAAGATGCGGATGTAAAAGTGCTGCTTTCCAATGCGAATGCATTCGGAACGGTCTATGGTGCAAACGCGGTCGGTGGTATCATCGGATACCAGCGAAAGCTCGTGATGAAGGATGGTTCTTATGATACAGTCTATAAACAACTGACGGAAAAACTGCCGTCAGACGGTATAGACAGTGTCCTTGTGTCTGTCCGTCCGACGACTGGATCGGATCGGACAACGATCGACGGCTGTGAGACGCTCTGGCTGACTGATCAGCCTGTAGGGACTACTACGTCATCCGGTGAGCAGACGATCACGATCACCGGCGACAATGCGGCGGCGGTCACTGCCGGAAGCTATGGCGGTGGTATTCTGGGCTATGGCTGCAGTGACGATACCATTTTGGTGGAGAATTGTGCGAACAGCGGAGATATCAGTGACTGGCAGGCATCCGGTGTGACCGGAAAAGAGCTGATCGCCGGATCGATCGCTATATCGGATTTATATAATAAGAAAGTGAGTGCAAACTCCGGCACGGTGCTGAATGCTACTTATTCATACGGCTCCATGAAGGAGGCACTCGGTATGAAAGCTCCGATCGGCAGCTTTGTCGGCGGTATTCAGGGATTTGTATCGGCGAAAACCACAGTCAGCGGGTGCACGCAGACCGGAATGATCTACGCACAGAATGGCTTCGGAGGAATCGCAGGCATCAATCTGGGAACATTGACAGGTTGCAAGGTCGAGACCAACCTCGGCACACAGGATTCTTCACTGGTCGGCGGTATCGCGGCACTCAATGGTGCGTCGGCAGATGTGAGCGGCTGTACGGTCGGCGCACAAAAGGATACTTATACGATTGAGGGAAAAAATCTTGTCGGAGGTCTGTTTGCGATCAATGAGGCAGACAGTCTCAGTGCGTCCGGAACATCACAGATGTATGCAAACATCAGCTGTGCGCTGGACGGCTATGGTGTCGGCGGATTGAATGGTGTCCTGACCGGCGTATGTCTGATCGACAACACTACCGGAGATGGAAAGAACGCTCAGCAGATAAACGGCGGTTCGGCAGTCGGCGGTATCGTGGGTGTGATGTACGGCACATTACAGATAAAGACGGAAACAGTCACAAGTAACCACTTGACGGTCGATGGCGTGGATAAAGTTGGCGGAGTCTTCGGTGTGCTGCGGGATGGTACAGTCGTAGATTCAGATGATCAGACAGCCGGCTATCAGAATGCGGCTGTCGTCACAGCGTCGAACGGCTGTGCGGGCGGTATTGCCGGACAGCTGGAGTCCGGAGCGATTCGGCAGGCGACCAATCTGGAACAGGCGCTTGTCACTGCCTACGGCGAAAACGGCTACGCGGGCGGTATTGTTGCCAGCGTGGAAAAGAACGGACAGGTAGTATCGTGCGAGAATCAGTCAGATGTCACTTCGATGAATAGCTATGCCGGCGGTATCTGCGCATGGAACAAGGGCACACTAAAGTACAGTGATTATATCTGTACAGACAAGACAGTCAGCAGTGATGCTGACAGTATGGGTGTGATTGCCGCCTGCAATGAGGGTACGATCGATGCCTGCGATGTGACAGGAAAGACAGATAAAGCAGCTGTCACCCTGCAGGGTAACGGATCGGTCATCGGCGGTATTGTCGGCACCAATACCGGAACAGTAAAGAAATGTGAGATGAGTGTGAATTATACGCTCGTGACTTCCTCCGAAAAGGATCTGACGATCGGTGGAGCGATCGGAAAGAACGAGTGGGAGAAAACTACAGCTCCGGAGCTCCGTGTGGACAATGTAAAAGTGACCGACTTCAATATGACGTTGTTGGGCAACTGCGCTTATTTTGGCGGTCTGGCAGGCGTGAGCAACGCATACGGCATCGTCAAGGACTGTAGTGTGAGCAGCCTGACAGTCAAAGAAACGGTTGCATCGTTGAAGGGCAGCTGCTATGGCGGTCTGATCGGGGACAGTGCGTCCACCGTACAGGGCTGTACCGTGAAAAATATCAACGCGAAGGTCAGCGGTCTGTATCAGGCGAACATCACGCTGACGGCAGAACAGCAGGAGAAGTTGGCGAGCTGCTTTGGCGGTCTGATCGGAAAAAACCAGACGGAAGGCAGCATTTCAGCATGTACACTCGATACCTCTGACGGTTATGACAAAAATCAGATCATCGTAGAAAACGGACTGGTGGGCGGCATTACCGGAATCAATAAGGGAATGGTAACGACCAGTGGTTATCAGGCATCCGGCGATGATTCGGCGGTAGCGATCGCGGAGGGAATACAGAAGGCGATCAGCGACTATGTGAATGATTATAAGAAAAAAGATGAAACCGACCAGTCACATATCGATCTTGAAACAGAAAAGGAGCGGGTCGGCTATGAGTATCTGATCGAGAAAAATGCGACTGTACAGTCTATGATAAAAGACCGTAAAACGAGTGGTATCAAATGGATTAGAGAAAATTACTGCACTGAACAGGCTTTTGCACAACAAGCGGCGGTACAGTGGATGAAACAAAACTGTGATCCGCAGCTGCTGCTGCAGCTCACCGGAAACGGCAGTATCGGTGGAGTCACGGCTTATAATACCCAGAATGGAACGGTGCAGTATTGCGTGACCGGACAGTGGCTGATCGATAACCGCAGTGCTTCCCAGTACAGTGCACAGGGCGGCGTGATCGGCACGAATGAGTCTGATCAGGATACCTGTTTTTTGATCAATCAAGCGATGGTGCTGCGTGAATCGCAGTCTGATGTGACCGAGCGTGTCGCCGGCGGTGTGATCGGGTATCAGAATAATACGACGGGTAACCAGTGGACGATCTACGGCTGTATCAATACCGGCATGCTTGTCAATGTCAGATCGCACTATTGCGGCGGTATTATCGGCCGGTGGTCGAATCAGGGCGGCAGCATCGAATATTGCAGAAACTATGGTGTGATGCAGACCTCTTATGCGACAGCTTGGAAGGGTGCTGCCGGAGGTATCGTGGCACAGCTCTATCATCCGCTGGATGCGCAGAGCTACACGGTATTGTCCTGCCGCAATGACGGAAGTATTCTGGGTACCGGCTCGAATTGCAAGGGTATTGATAATGCTGCGAATGATACAGCCGGAATCATGGGAAATATCGTGACATATGAGGCGGAAAATGCAAATGCGGCACAGGATATACAGGTGAATCTGATCGACTGTGTGAACGGACCGGATGTAACGATCGTAGCCAATTCTATGGGCGCAGGCATTATCTCCTTTTTGACGAGTGACAAGTCGGCTAGCGGTGATACGTCGCAGAGCCGGTTGGAGCTGAATATTGACCGGTGTCGGAACTATGCGGTGGATTTTAAATCGCGTTACGGATATGTAGGCATTTTCGGTGACCGTCAGAGTGGACATGAGAAAACACGGATCACCAACTGCTTTACAGTTGCGGATGAAGGAGCTATGTATAATGAAGGCGGGTATCCGCATAGGGGATACATCTGTTCTGATGATGAAGCCAGCGGAGGATCTTCTTGGCGATATGATGGCGGAAAGAGTGCGATCTGCTACAACAATCAGGTGCTGCTTGTCGTGAAAGATGATACAGGCAGATGGGTGAATACAACTGTGGAGTTGACGAACCTAAGTAACGCTAAAGCAACAAACTACAGTGACAAGGCACAGGGCACTTGTTATACCGTTGTGGATGATGCGGGTGCTACAGTGAACGACCCACAGGGCGACGGTAAATCATTGCAAAATATGCTGGATGGTAAAAACAAGGAATATACGGTGTGGGGCACCCAATATGGAGCGCAGCTCTACATTCAGTTGGATACGCCCACGGTGCTCGGCGATCTGACGTTGCAATTCGGTGCCTTGCTGACTGGTGATACGCATTCCTGCCGTGTGGAGTATCTGACAGAGAGTGGTGGTGGCGATCATTTTACGCTGGCAAAGGAGGTCATCTGTGCAACAGGTGCACAGGAAAAAATTTCTTTCCCGGCAGCGGTCAAGATTTATGCGCTTCGAATTCAGTATGTGCGAAACGGTATCGACTCGAATGCGAGTGAGTTCAATCAGTACGGATACTATTACAGCAAAGAACCGACATATCATACGCTGGCCGGACTTTCACTGACCAACCAAAAAGGAGCTAAGATTTCCTTGACGGCAGGAAGCGGCAAAATCGTCTCACCTCGTCTGGTAGACAGTGAAGTGACATGGGAAAACCGGTGGAGAAACGGCAGCGTGCAGTATCTGTACGTCGCCGAGCAGGGCGGATACACGTATCTGGTAGAGCCGCTGTTTGAGCGACAGCGTTTGTCGGCGGGTAATGATGCGCGGACATCGTATAATAGTAAAATCAACAGCACGTATACAATAGTCGGTAATGAAATATTTGATAGCAGTGGTGCTCCTTACGGCACGGTCTATGCCAAAACAACGACAAAGATTCGTAATAGCAGTGAAGCACCGACAAGTCAGAATTCTGTATTGAATTCAGAAGCATTGGATACCATAATCGTAGATCACTACAGTGACACGCTGGCAGCAACGATGCCGGATGAGGAGGGTTCTCTGTTGCCGGAGACACCGGTGAAGGCTGAAATTGAACTCAGCTCGGATCAGGCATCGCTCGATGTGAGCTGGGAGAATTCGATCGACGGAGCGCGGAATGTCGTGAAGTATTATCTCGTGACCGTGACAGATGAGTCTGGAAACAAATATTTGTCGGAAAAGAAGTGCATCGGCAATTCCCTGAAGCTGGATATAACCTCAGACATGGTCGGGAAAAAGCTGAAGGCATCCGTGCGCGCCGTCAACGAGAATGGTACATCCGATGTATGTACATCCGAGAATAAAGTGGAGATTACAGAACCGATG
Source organism: Oscillospiraceae bacterium (assembly GCA_963640395.1). GTDB lineage: Bacteria > Bacillota > Clostridia > Lachnospirales > Lachnospiraceae > W0P33-017. The sequence continues at coordinate 11,391 of CAVHZH010000036.1, read as the reverse complement.
CTGACACCGCAGGTTCGTCTCGAACTGGTCAAGTCCGGTAACACGTATAAATATCAGGTGTCACTGGAAAACCAGACAGACTACAAGGAAGCCTATGGAGCGGACTGGGAAGTAACAGTTTATAAGCAAGGCGCTGATAAGAACAAGACAAAGCTGGGAACGATCAAGCAGTCAAACACGTCGTTTACGATCGATGGTTCTGACATCGGATCGTATTCTTCGTCATTGGCGAGCTGGCAGCTGTATGCGCAGGCAAAGTCTACGAATGACTCCAGACGGGCATCCGAGTATTACAGTACGTCGGTCTATACGCCGAAGTATAAGTCAGATAGCGGAAGCGATATAGTTCCCGGTATCAAAACGCTGTATGCGACGTTCGATGATAACTATCAGAGTGAGCTCGATGCCAAGATCAATGTTTATATCGCATCGAATGAGTCTGGGGTCGGTATCTATCCGGTTTATCAGGTGGATCTGATCCGCGTGGACAAAGATAATAAGGAACATATTCTGGCGGCGAAGGAGCTGGCGGTGAGCACGCAGACCAGTACGGTGACATTCTCCGATCTGCCGGAAGAATTTTTCGATGCAGATCAAACACAGTATTTCTATGTGCGTGCATGGGTATCCCAGACCGGTGTCGGACCCGTATATACATGGCATGAGACGGATTCATTAGAAACAAATGGCAGTCTGCTCTCCGATACAACCGAGGAAGATAAGAGCTATATCACCGGTGCGTTGCTACAGAATGCGAGTGCGTTTGGCACGAGAATCCGGACAACATGCAAAAACAGTGGTGACAGGGCATCCATTACATGGAACGATAGCAATGCGGTTTCTGCATGGACAAAGTATTATGCCATGACGAACCAACCGTCGATGAAAGACAGTGATGTGGCCGCGGTCTATGATCCGGATACGGATCAGTTGTCTTATCAGTTTAGCTGGAGCGATGCATCGACTGAAACAAAGAGCTATGAGTTGCGTATCTATGGCGTGAGTGGCGATGATGATGATGCGGCAAAGGTATTGCTGAAAAAGACATATCCGATCGAGAGGAACGGCAGCAAGGGCACTTATAGCACGGTGACGGATGATTGGACATATAACCGGCTGGAGCTTGTCGTGATCCAGCGGGATACCGGCTATGCACCGGGCGATGATGGCGATGCGACGGATAAGAGCAAGGTCGTACCGCGTGCTTTGAAAAAGACTGTGAATATCCGGACGCGTCTGCCGAAGCTCAGTCAGCCGACCGTGAAGCTCGTCAGCCAGAATGACCTGACCTACCGCATCTCATGGCAGGATATCAGTGCAAGTGTGGCTGAATCAGAGCGTAACAATCTGAAGTACGCATTGTACATCGAGTCGGACGACAAGCAGACGCTGCTCACCAGGACGGCGAATCATGAAGCGGAGTGCGACCTGTATGACTATGAGGGAAACACAGTCCAGATTTATGCAGTTGCATACACAGATGAAAAGGATTTATCGGCAGTTGCTACGACGAATTTGTCATCGACTAGTACCTGTTTCAAATCGCAGGTCGGTTTGAAGAAGCGCTTGACAGTCGGAAAGAGACTATCACAGCCGGTATTTGCGACGACTCCGTATAGCTGAAGCTACCGTGATTATACGATTGATCTTGAAAAGAATGTGCTGACCGAATCACAGTTTACGTCGAATGCGCTGAAATTCAATATCCAGCTGACAACGGAAGGCAATTATGTCATGAATGCGGTGATCTTTGATACATATGATGAGGCACAGACGTTTATAGACGGATTGCCGGAGACACCCTATTCGCAGTATGTAAAGTTGGAGAAGATTCTGAGCGATGTAAACTACAAACGGCTCAGCGAGGGCGGCAAGCCGGTCATGATGAGCGTGAAGAGCAAGGATGACAAGATTTATATGGTAGCGACTTCGTTTAAGGATATTTCCGATGCCGGAGGCTATCTGGTACCGCTCGTCCGCGCGACGTCATCGACGGATATCAGCTCTTACTGGACATGCGGCACACCGTATCAGATTCCGAGAGTAATACTTGACACACCGGAGCTGGATGAGGTACTGACAGAGATAAAATATGACTCCTTCGGCGAGAATCTGCGCAATTCGGTTTCATCGAGCGGTACACCGTTTACCGATGTGACCGTGAATTATGAGACGTACCGTTTCAGCATTCCTTCCTATGTAAAAGAGGATCTGCTGACACTCACGACCGGTGAAGGCAAGCAGTATCTGCTGACCGTAAGTGGCGATCAGGTGGTCGTTCACTGTGATATAGATCTGGCGGACACAAAAGCGACCAAGACGGCGAATTCTGACGGCAGCTATGACTATACCTACACGCTGTCCGGCGAGAATGAATGTCAGTTGGATGTCATCACCAATTTGGTCAGCGGCACCTACCGTGCGAGCAAGAATTTGCGTGCGGCTTACCGGATGACCTTTGATACCGGTATCCGCAGAACCGAAACAGACGGTGTAGTGACCTATGAGCTGCGCCTGCCGCAGACGAGATATGCGATCACCTGTAGTGGCGGTATTTCCATCAGTGGAACGAGCCGATTGTTCACAGATATACATATTCAGGCGATTCCAAACGATGCGAACCGTTATGAGGCATCGCCGGCGAAACAGTAGCAGCAGCCTGACGGGTGGATTTGACAGCGTTTATGTAACTGGAGGTTCGGTTTATGGATCACAAAAAAAACAAGACGGGACATGAAAACAGCATACACAACGAGAAGGGCGTAGCATTGATCTATGCCCTTGTTGTGATGGCAGTCATCGTTGCGCTGGCGCTGGCGCTTTTGTATGGTGTCGGACAGGTGAGCATGATGACAGGCAGCTACAGGGATCAGGAGGACTGCTATCTGCAGGCGTTGACACTGAGTGAAGTGATCGAAAAGCAGTTGGCGGACTCCACAAGCGGCATCTATAAAATCGCGCAATCCTACATGCCGGACAGTGATTCGGACTCGACAGAGGAGAGCATCCAGTTTACGGCAGATAGTCTGGGTGATGGCTACGGCAAGGCGGTTGTACGGTTTCAGAACGGCGTGGAGGCGATCAATGAATCACGTGCATGGGAGAGCAAGCAGCTCAGCCAGCAGTATCTGGATCTGACCGTGGAAGTATTCGGAGAGCGGGACGGCAAGGAGTCCGTGACCACACGCTACCGCTTTTACCGGGAACTGGATGATCAGGACATGGAATACAAGCTGACGACTAACAAATACACCGGAACGGAGGGGTATTATACGTGTGAATATGTAGCGGAGACCGGTGATGATGCGGGTCATTTTGTCGTATATGATTCGTCGAGTAATGTAGAGGCAAATAAGCTGATATTGAATGGTAAAACCGTAACTATGGAGATGGCGGAGCAGTGGGCTGGAACTGTGCAGGATGGCGGAACAGAAAAAATTACGGTTAAAAATACTGATGGAACGCAGCAGAGCAAAGAAGTGAAAGTGACGCTCCAATTGACCAGAACACGCAAGATATTGGGATTCGGAGAGGGTAATGATGAGTATAAAGGAAAAAACCTCAAATTTCAAAAAATCAGTACAAGATAGCTGCAGCAATGAGCAGGGACTAACGATCGTAGAGGTCATGGTCGCGTTTGTGCTTGTCTTGCTGGCGATTGCCATGATTACAACAGTGTCGATGCTGGCAACGCGTGTCCAGATAAAGACTGCGGAGAGCCAGCAGCGAATGACACAGCTCGCAGAGGCGGCATACCGCGGGCTGCAGCCGGTCTATGATGAAGCGAAGCAGTGCTGGAAAAAGAACATTTCCGATCAGGCGCTCAGCAACAAACAAGACACACAGTTGACATTTACCGGAAACGATAAGACATTTACTGTGGATGTGCAGACAGCGGACTGGACTGTGTCAGCAGAAACTGATACGTCGGAGTCTGATTCGTCAGAAGCGGGTACTACAGTCAGCAGCACGTATCACATTTACCTTGATAAATAGAATGCTGTGGAAAGGTCTGCCGACAGATGCAATGGGATGATAGAATGATGAGAAGATCAGTGATACACAGAAAAAATAACCGTCGGGTTCATACGATCGGGCAGAAGGGTTACACGTTGGTGGAGCTGCTGGTGACCTTTGCGTTGCTTGCCATTTTTGTGACTGCGGTTGTCATGTGCCTGCCGGGTATCACAAAAATTTATATGCAGCTGCAGCAGATCAACCATGAAAAAACGATCTGTAATACCGTGAGCAATGAGATCAGGAATGCACTGGAAGGCATTGCCGGTGTCGAGGGGGACGGTGATCCGCTCGGTGTCAAAACAGGCAACGGAATCGGTTATCTGATGCTGTTGGATGAAGATGGACGGCAGATCTCCATCACTTCGGATGCGGACAGCACGCAGGCAGTCCATACGGATCAGAATGTCACCGGTGCGGGCATTGAGTTTGCATATATGGACGGTATCGTTGCACAGATGGATACGAAAGGATTTACCGGCTATACGATGCGCAAAACGAAATTGCAGGCAGCGTATCAGATCAGCCCCGGCGCGATCATCACGCGCTACTATGCGGCGGATAGCGAGAAAAATGAACGCACGACAACGATCACCTACAATTCAGCAGAGAATAAGTACAGTGTAGCATCCGGTGTAGCCATCACAGACGGCGAGCACAACGTCGCCTATGCGATTCAATATCCGTATGTGGAGCAGTTTTATGAGGGCTTTGAGCTACGGACCAACTTCACCATCAAAAAGGATGCATTTTATACGGCAGGCAGCGGAACAGAGGACTCGCCGCAGCGCACCTACGTGAATTATGTCAACTACACGCTGTCGCTGTACAAAGACGGCGACCTTCGCTATTCGCAGGAGTATGTCGTCAATATCCAGAACGCCGTACCGTATGGCGGCACGACCGTTGCGAAAAAGCAGGAGAAGGAGGATACAAAGGAGGAAGATACGGAGACGTCGAAAGATACCTATGTGGTGTCTGGCAGTAATGAAAAAATATGGGATCTAGATCTATGGCTTCATCTATATCAATTTACATTACATATTGCACCTTCCATGGATGAACAGGGTGCGGATACGTGGATCATTACTTTCCCGGATAATATAAAGCTAAAGAGTGCACGTCTGCCGGACGATCATGGTTCGCTCTATAAGGTCGAGAAAAAAGGGAATGCAATTAGAATAGAAAGAGACAAGAAGTATGGTTTTTATGAAGAAGACGAAATTAAAATATATTACCGGTTAGGGAGTTCGTTAGATGATTTGAGCGCGTTGGATGGGTCAAAATATATTACCAGTGAATCTACACCATATGCAACACCGACAAATAGTGAAGTTACAAGGATGGATTTTTCACACGAAAAAGGATATGATTCCATTATAAATTGTACCATAAGGGCAAAGGAGCAGGCAGTAAAAGTATATATGGAATTTACCTACGATGAAGAAGTGGAATCAGCGGAACTTGATGAGACAGAGGGAGCTTTTGTGGAGGTAGATGGCAAAACAGTACGCGTTTATGGACATAGAATGAAACCGAATGTTTCGGATTCGATGAAGTTGAAAGTAAATCTGAAGGGTGGGGATGGTGACGAAACCGTGGAGCCGGTTTCCGTCCTTATAGGCGGCAAACAGTATAAAAAGTAAAGCGCTTTTTCGAGGTCAGGGCGGAAATGCGATTAAAATATTGTATTTACAAGACAGGTATGCTATGGTATATACGCAACGTGCAAAGGGATGCATTAGAAGGAACAGATAGAGGCAGCTATCAGATATGCAAAGGCAATACATATTTACAAAACGCGGATTTTATCCGGAGGGAAATGGAGAACAAAATGAGGATGTGGATATAGCGGCACTGTTGTATGATATGACGCGGACGGAACATCCATCAAAGCTTTCGGTGTCCGGGTATTTTTTGTATCTGGTATCGGATGCGTTTTTTAAAGAGCTGACACAGCTTTCGGAGCTGGAGCTTGTCAGGGATAAAATAAAGGTAGTGCCCTCACCGGAATGTGTGGACAGGCTTTTGCAGGCGACACCTTACGCGATTGGCACAGAATTCATAAATGAAGCGTGGATCAGGGAAATGTTCATGCGCATGGAGCAGATTTTCCGGCAGCAGATCAGCGACTATCAGGGAACGGTGGCGATGTATCTTGCAGAAAAGAACCAGAATCTGCATGTCCCGGAGCGGATTTTTCTTCACCTTGTTGAGAATAAAGAGGATGATGTTCCGTTTGCATTTCTGGCGACCTATGCTTCGGGTCAGGCGGATGGCAGTGTGCGGCATATGCCGCTCCAGTACGCGCTGACCGAGTACAAGGATGACAGGGATAAGCTGCTGGTGCTCCTGTCGAGCCTGAACCGGGCGGCAGAGGTATCTCCGCTGATTTCAGGGCTGATGGAGAGCGGCGAGATGTTCCATCCGTTGAAATTCACAGCGGAGGATGCATATTCATTTCTGAAGGATATTGAGAAGATCGAACAGACAGGCATTTTGTGCAGAATACCAAACTGGTGGCGCAAAAGAAATTCCATGCTGTCGGTCAATGTGAAATTGGGAGAAGAACAGCCGTCCATGCTTGGCTTTGATGCATTACTGTCACTGCAGCCGTCGCTGGAGGTAGATGGCGTCAGACTCACACAGCAGGAGATTGCGCAGCTTTTAAAACAGACAGAGGGGCTGGCTTTCCTCAAAGGGAAATGGGTTGAGGTAAACCATGCAAAGCTAAAAAAGCTGCTGGAGGAGATCGAACACATACCGGAGGCGCTTTCGTTCAGGGATGCGATCCAGTTGGAGATGGGAAATGATAAAATACTCCCGGATGTGGGTGTGGTGGTATCCAATGGGACATGGCTGTCGCAGATGCTCCACGATCTGAGGGAGCCGGGAAGAATGCGCAGCACAGCAGTTCCGAAAAGTCTGCGTGCCACACTACGACCCTATCAGAAAAGCGGTTACAGTTGGCTGAATTATATGGATCGTCTGGGATTTGGCGCATGTCTGGCAGACGATATGGGACTTGGAAAAACAGTTCAGGTTCTGGCATATCTGGAAAGGCTGCGCAAATCAAATAAGAATGCTAAAATTTTACTGATTGTACCAGCTTCGCTGATCGGAAACTGGCAGCGGGAAAAAGAAAAGTTTGCACCGGAGATGGAATGCTGTGTGCTGCATGGAACCACATCCGCAAAGCTGTCAGAAAAAGCTGAGAAAGATCTGCCGTTTCTTACGATTACAACGTATGGAATGGCTGCCAGATTGGAGGCATTGAAAGAAAAGGAATGGGATTGTCTGATTCTCGACGAAGCACAGGCGATCAAAAATCCGACGACAAAGCAGACGAGAGAAATTAAAAAGATGAAGGGCAGGATGCGGATCGCAATGACCGGAACACCGATTGAGAACGATCTCACGAATCTGTGGTCATTGTTTGATTTTCTGAATCACGGACTGCTCGGATCATCCGGCGAATTTCATGAGTTTTGCAAGGGTCTGGAAAAGCATCCGGAAAAATATGCAAAACTAAAGTCGATGATCAGTCCGTTTATGCTGCGGAGATTAAAGACCGATAAACGCATTATTTCAGATCTTCCGGAAAAGGTCGAGCTGTTGGATTATGCATCCATGTCAAAAAAGCAGACGGTGCTGTATCGCAAGGCAGTGGCTGATATGGAGCAACGTGTGCTGGAAGCAGAGGGACTTGAGCGGAGAGGTATTGTACTTGGAACAATTATAAAACTAAAGCAGATCTGTAATCATCCGGATCAGTATCTTGGACAAACAGATTATACCGCATCCGAAAGTGGAAAGTTTGCATTGCTGAGGGAATTGTGTGAAACAATCTATGAAAAGCGTGAGCGTGTGATCGTTTTTACACAGTTTAAAGAGATTACGGAGTATCTGGCTGATTATCTCACAGATATTTTTCACTCAAAGGGATATGTGATTCACGGAGGAACTCCGGTAAAGCGCAGGGCAGAGATCGTTGAAAAATTTCAGGGAGAACGATATGTGCCGTTTATCGTGCTGTCTGTGAAGGCTGCCGGTATCGGATTGAATCTGACGAAGGCAAACCATGTCATTCATTTTGACCGATGGTGGAATCCGGCAGTGGAGAATCAGGCGACAGACCGGGCATTCCGCATCGGGCAGACAAAGGATGTCATGGTGCATAAGCTGGTCAGCAAGGGAACCATAGAAGAAAAAATCGATCTGGTGATCAATTCAAAAAAAGAGCTTGCAGAAAACGTGATCGGTTCGGGCGGGGAAAAGTGGATTACAGATCTCGGAAACGAGGAATTGTTTTCGCTGCTGCGTCTGGATGATTAGGTGTCGGGACAGAGGATGGTTTTATGAAAAAATATTGGGATGATGAGCAGGTATTCAGTCAGCCAAGCACAGATATGCTGAAACAAAATGCCACGGACAGCCTGCAGAAACAGCGCAAAAAAGGGAAAGAGATGCATCCCGTTGTCATTACCGGCAGGGCGATTACGAGAACATGGTGGGGAAATGCATGGTGCGAAAATCTGGAAAAATATGCAGATTATGCGTCCAGACTGGATCGCGGAAAACGTTATGTACGGACTGGGACGGTGGTAGATCTCCAGATAAAGACAGGAAAAATCGAGGCGCGTGTCCAAGGGCGGAGAAAAACACCCTATAGGGTTGAGATCAGAATCAGTCCGTTGAATCAGGCGCATTGTCAGGAGATCGTTGACCAGTGCAGTGACCGGATAGAGAATATGGAAGAATTGCTGTCAGGAAATTTCCCGGTCAGCATGAAGGAGCTGTTTACCGGGGAGCATGGGCTGTTTCCAAGCCCGAGTGAGATCAGCTTCAACTGCAGTTGCCCGGACTGGGCGCTGATGTGCAAGCATGTGGCGGCAGCCCTGTATGGTGTCGGGGCAAGGCTGGATCAGGAACCGGCTTTGTTTTTTACACTGCGCGGAATTGATATGAATAAATTTATTGATGTGGCACTTGAAAACAGAGTAGAGAAAATGCTGGAAAATGCGCAGAAGCCGAGCAAACGTGTGATGGATGACCAAGTGGATCTCGCCCGGCTGTTTGGTGTGCTGTAGACAGACCGGAGCTTTCAGGCAGTAAATAATATCGCCAAAATGAATATGTGACCTATACAAATCGGGGCAGATGAATAGCAATCCTATCATCTGCTCATTTTTGTATATTGAGAAAACCAGTGATTCCATGTAACATATACTCGCAAACAGGGAATCATATACCATAGGTAACAAGATCAGTTGGATGAAGAAAGGCGGTTATTGATATGGCAAAAAAAAGTTATGCAGCATTAGGTGCGGCAGCGATCGCTGCTGCGGCAGGTGTCGGAGCTACTGCACTGTCAAGGAAAAGTCATAAGGAAAAGCGGGTGACTAAGGCACATATAGATCCGGATTATCGCAATACCGAGCGTGGAAAGAACGAGAAAAACAGCAAGGGTATTTATTATACAAACGGAAACTACGAGGCATTTGCCCGGCCGGAGAAGCCGGAGGGCGTTGATGAGAAGCATGCATATCTGGTCGGCAGCGGACTCGCAGCTATGGCAGCAGCATGTTTTCTTGTGAGGGATGGACAGATGCCCGGAGACCACATCCATATTTTAGAGGCAATGGATGTTGCGGGTGGTGCGTGTGACGGTATTTTCGATCCGGCGAGAGGCTATGTGATGCGTGGCGGACGCGAGATGGAGAACCATTTTGAGTGTCTGTGGGATCTGTTCCGCAGCATTCCGTCCCTTGAAAAGCCGGGCGCATCAGTGCTTGATGAGTATTACTGGCTGAATAAGCATGATCCGAACTATTCCCTGTGCCGTGCGACGGTTAACCGTGGCAAGGATGCGCATACAGACGGCAAGTTTGGCCTGAGTCAGAAGGGCTGCATGGAGATCATGAAGCTGTTCTTTACAAAGGACGAGGATTTGTATGATAAGACGATCGAGGATGTATTTGACGAGGAAGTATTCGATTCGACGTTCTGGTTATATTGGAGAACGATGTTTGCTTTTGAAAACTGGCACAGCGCACTCGAAATGAAGCTGTACTTCCAGCGTTTCATCCATCATATCGGTGGTCTGCCTGATTTCAGTGCCCTGAAATTTACAAAATACAACCAGTATGAATCACTGATCCTGCCGATGAAGAAATATCTGGAGGATGCAGGCGTGGACTTCCGGTTCAATACCGAGGTCACAAATGTACTCTTTGATATTCACGATGGCAAAAAAGTGGCAACGACGATCGAGTGCAAGGTCAAGGGTGTCGAGGAAGGCATTACCTTGACGGAAAATGACCTCGTATTTGTCACAAACGGAAGCTGTACGGAGGGAACGATCTACGGCGACCAGAACCATGCGCCGAACGGGGACGCAGAGGTGCGCACAAGCGGCTGCTGGAATCTGTGGAAAAATATTGCAAAGCAGGATCCTTCGTTCGGACATCCCGAGAAGTTCTGCTCTGATATCGCCAAGACAAACTGGGAATCTGCGACCGTGACGACACTTGATGACAAGATCCTTCCTTATATTACAAATATCTGCAAGAGAGATCCAAGGAGCGGCAGAGTCGTTACCGGAGGTATCGTGAGCTGCAAGGATTCGAGCTGGCTGATGAGCTGGACGATCAACCGTCAGGGTCAGTTCAAGGATCAGGACAAGGATAAGGTCTGCGTATGGGTTTACGGTTTATTTACCGATGTACCCGGCGATTATATCAAGAAGCCGATGAAAGATTGTACCGGTAAGGAGATCACCGAGGAGTGGCTGTACCATCTGGGTGTACCGACCGACCAGATCGAGGAGCTGGCAGAGCACAGCGCAGTCTGCGTGCCGACGATGATGCCGTATATTACCGCGTTCTTCATGCCGAGGGCAAAGGGCGACCGGCCGGATGTGATCCCGGATGGATGCGTCAATTTCGCATTCCTCGGACAGTTCGCAGATACGCCGAGAGATACAGTATTCACGACCGAGTATTCGGTGCGTACCGCGATGGAGGCAGTTTATGGACTGCTCGGTGTTAACCGCGGCGTGCCGGAGGTATGGGGCAGTGTCTACGATGTGCGCGAGCTGCTGGATGCCAGCGTGAAGCTGATGGATGGCCGTTCACCGCTTGAGATCGAGCTGCCCGGACCGCTGGGACTTTTGAAAAAGCCGCTGCTGAAGGCAGTCAGGGGAACGGTGGTAGAAAAGGTGCTTAAGGATCATCACGTGATCAAGGATTATATGCTTGAGAAATAGTTTTTCGGGAAACGAAGAATGGGAGGCTGCACAGCCTTCCATTTTTTTATATAATAGGAAATTCCGATGAATTTCCCATTACACAAAAAGCCCTCCGGGCAGGATGC
>CAVHZH010000035.1:0-19847 GCA_963640395.1 Oscillospiraceae bacterium | reverse complement strand
CCGCCTGTAGAGCGGGCTGCGGGACTTTTTTTGCTAAAAGACTGTCAAAGACCGGATTATACACTAGGGCATTTGAGAAATCAAGTGCCCTTTTTTGTTCTTTTCTGTCATTCCAGTGTACATAAGAAATACCAAAAATCAACCGACCCGCTCACCAGCATCTGCCGCATTTGTCCAGCCCCTGACTGACCGCCTGCTCCTCTGTGATCTGCGTGGCATTGTCCGGGTTTATGGATCCGCAGTGGTTGGTGCTGTGATATTTTTTGCCGGTAGCAGATTTCCACACCATAACAGGAGCTGTGCCGTCTGATGATTCTGTAACCTCATTTTCATTGGAGGGCTTGTTCGCCTTATCCGGCGTATCCGCATCCTCTGGTGTGTCATCCTGCAAAGCGCTCTCGCCGGTCGCATAATCGATCACAACACCCGGCTGTACATTATAGCAATACACATGAAAGCAGATTCCTTTTCCGCCATCCTCTACCGACTCAGCCTCCATCTCTACACCGCTCGCAACCAGATTATCCCCCGCAAAAACCGGAAAGACACGGTACATGACATGATTGCCGGTTTCCTTTACATAGTCTGCCACCATGTTTTCAAAGGGAAGCATTCCCTCCACATTCATATATCTGGTACCGGTAATCAGGTTCTTTTCATTGGCATTTTCGCCGGACAACTGATATGCAATCAGATGGCAGCGGTTGTATAAATATTTTCCATCCACGACATCGTATTTCACCGTATGCCATCCGCTGGGCTTCACAGGACCGATCTCCCCGCGTTCCTCGCTCGGCATTAAATCCACGCCGACACATGCGTATGCGACTCCGCAACGACCCAGCGCATCCAGTTCACTGTAAAATTCATAGGATGATGTTGTCAGATCCTCGTCTGCAAAATCCGGCTCATTGTCGTTGAGCACGACATAAGGCTCTCCTGCATATTCCGGTATCTGATCCAGTGACAGCCCATCTCCCCGATCTGTCTCCTTGCTGCTCTCATTTACGGCAGCTACTGTATCTGACGGTTCTGCCAGCTCTGGCTGTTCAAAAAAGCAGCCGGTCAGCATCGCACTGCTGATCAGAATACTGAGCAGCAGCCTGATTTTTTTATAATTTTTGCGCATTTTCTCTCCTCTTTGCAAAACAGATTCTGCCCCGCTTACGCGCATTTTCCCCAGTCATTGATTATATGCGCAATCCCGGTCAAACGCAAGAAAGAATCCTGCTTTGCAGGATTCTTTCTTGCACTGCTATTCATACTTCTATTTAAAATACTCCACACCGCTCTCAAAGATCTTCATATCCTGCTCGCCGTAGATATTGACTGCGACTGCATCGCCGCGGCGCTCGGAGTGTGCCATCTTGCCGAGTACACGACCGTCCGGGCTGGTAATGCCCTCGATCGCCATGTAGGAGCCGTTGACGTTCCACTCCTCATCCATCGTCGGCTTGCCGGACTCGTTCACATACTGTGTCACTACCTGTCCGTTCGCAAACAGCTCATCCAGCCACTCCTTCGGTGCTACAAAACGTCCCTCTCCGTGTGAAGCCGGATTCGTGTAGATGCCGCCGAGTGTCGCGCCCGCCATCCACGGTGACTTGTTGGAAACGACCTTTGTGTATACCATCTTGCTGACATGACGACCGATCGTATTGTAGGTCAGTGTCGGCGAGTCAGCGGTCTGCTCCGTGATCTTTCCGTAGGGAACAAGACCGAGCTTGATGAGTGCCTGGAAGCCGTTGCAGATACCCAGTGCCAATCCGTCACGCTCGTTCAACAGCTTCATGACTTCCTCGCTGATCTTCTCGCTGCGGAATGCATTGGCGAAGAACTTCGCGCTGCCCTCCGGCTCGTCACCGGCTGAGAAGCCGCCGGGGAACATGATGATCTGTGCCTGTGCGATCGCCTTTGAAAACTCATCGACAGAATCACGGATACCGGCTGCGTCCAGATTGCGGAATACCTTTGTGATGACATCCGCACCGGCACGCTCAAATGCCTTTGCGCTGTCGTACTCGCAGTTCGTTCCGGGGAATACCGGGATAAATACAGTCGGCTTTGCTACCTTATGCTTGCATACATAGATCTCCTTTGTCTCAAAAAGACCTGTCTTTACATCTTCCTTGCCATCTACGGCTATGGTCGGGAATACCTTTTCCAATGTGCCGCTCCAGATCGCGATCGCATCGTCCATCGCAAGCGTCATTTCATCATAGACAAATGACTTCGTATCATTGACACGGCCGATCACTGCACATGCATCCGCGATACCTGCTGCCGCAAATGCCTCCTTGACTGTCTCGACTGCCGCTACCGGTACTTCTGCGACGAGACTGCCGAATGCAGGGGCAAACAGTGTCTCCTTTGACACGCCGCTGTCGATCGTGACACCGAGCTTGTTTCCAAAGCCCATCTTGCTGACTGCGGCTGCGATTCCCTTGCCGTCCAGTGCGTAGGCAGATACAACCGCCTGCTTTCCGATCAGCGCATGAACTGTATCGTACAGCTTCATCGCCTGCTCATAATCGGGCAGATCGTAAGCATCGCGCGCCATCTTAAATAACATTAGCTTGTTGCCTGCTTCCTTTAATTCGGGTGTGATCACATCCTGCCTGGTCGCTACATCCACGGCGAAGGATACGAGTGTCGGAGGTACATCGATCTCATTGAATGTACCGGACATCGAATCCTTTCCTCCGATGGAGGGCAGCCCGAGCGCGATCTGTGCCTGATAAGCGCCAAGCAGTGCCGCAAACGGCTGGCTCCAGCGCGCGGGATCCTCGCTCATACGGCGGAAATACTCTTGGAACGTAAAACGTACCTTAGAATAATCACCACCTGCCGCTACGATACGGGACAGGGATTCTACAACTGCATAAGCAGCTCCGTGATACGGGCTCCAGCTCGATAAATACGGATCAAAGCCGTAAGACATCATCGTCACGGTATCGCATTTGCCCTCTAATACCGGCAGCTTTGCTACCATAGACTGTGTCTCGGTCAACTGATAACGACCGCCGTAAGGCATGTAGACGCTGCCTGCTCCGATCGAACCGTCAAAGCGCTCCACGAGTCCCTTCTGTGAACATACATTCAGATCCTTTAATGTCTCTGTCCATGCGCCCTTCACATCTCCGCTCTCCAAAGCCGCTGCGACTGCGGGCAATTCATATTTATGGAAGAAATTCTCGGATTCCTCCGGAACATCGACTGCTACGGCTGTCTCCTGATGCGCACCGTTCGTATCAAGGAACGCACGGGAAATATTGACGATCTCCTTGTCTCTCCATGTGAGCACCAGACGAGGCTCACTCGTCACGGTCGCCACCTCAACTGCCTCGAGATTTTCCTCTGCGGCATATTTTAAGAACTGCTCAACGTCCTCCGGGGCAACAACGACTGCCATACGCTCCTGAGACTCTGAGATCGCAAGCTCTGTACCGTCCAGACCCGCATATTTTTTCGGCACAAGATCCAGATTCACACGCAGACCTGCTGCCAGCTCTCCGATCGCTACAGACACACCGCCTGCACCGAAATCGTTACATTTTTTGATCATATGGGATACTTCCGGTCTGCGGAACATGCGCTGCAGCTTGCGCTCCGTCGGCGCATTACCCTTTTGTACCTCTGCACCGCATACTGCGGTAGACTGTGTATTGTGCGCTTTGGAAGATCCAGTCGCGCCACCGATACCGTCACGGCCGGTGCGTCCGCCGAGCAGGATGATCACATCGCCGGGATCTGAGTTCAGACGCTGTACCGCACTTTTTGGTGCTGCGCCCATGACTGCACCGATCTCCATACGCTTTGCAACATATCCGGGATGATAGATTTCCTTTACATAGCCGGTCGCCAGTCCGATCTGGTTGCCATAAGAGCTGTAGCCCTGTGCTGCGCCGCGCACGAGCTTTTTCTGCGGCAGCTTTCCGGGAATCGTATCCCTGACCGATCCGGTCGGATCGGCTGCACCGGTCACACGCATCGCCTGATAAACATAGGTACGTCCTGACAGCGGATCGCGGATCGCACCGCCCAGACAGGTCGCAGCACCACCAAACGGCTCGATCTCGGTCGGGTGGTTGTGTGTCTCATTTTTGAAATTGACCAGCCACTCCTGCGTCTCGCCGTCGATCTCTACCGGAACGACGATCGAGCATGCGTTGATCTCGTCGGATTCCTCCTGATCGTCCAGCTTGCCCTCTTTTTTCAGACGCTTCATCGCCATCAACGCCAGATCCATCAGGCAGACAAACTTGTCGTCGCGTCCCGCGTACATCTTCTGATGGGTCTCTAAATAATCTTTATAAGTATCCTCCATCGGCTGACGGTAATAGCCGTCCCCGAACGATACGTCAGTCAGCTCCGTCGAAAATGTCGTATGACGGCAGTGGTCTGACCAATAGGTATCGAGCACACGCACCTCTGTCACGGATGGATCGCGGTGCTCCTCATTTTTAAAATAATTCTGGATATGGAGGAAATCCTTGAAGGTCATCGCCAGATTCAAAGAATCGTAAAGCTCCTTCAGTTCCTGCTCTGCCATCGCTGTGAAGCCGTCAAAGATCTTCACATCCTCCGGCTCCGGGAAATCCTGAACGAGTGTTTCCGGCTTCTCCATGCCGGTCTCTCTCGAATCTACCGGATTGATGCAGTGCTTTTTGATCGCCTCAAGCTGCTCTGCATCCAGATCTCCTTCGATCACATATGTGGTCGCTGAGCGGATGATCGGCTCCTCCTCCTCATTCAGCAGCCGCACGCACTGGACGGCTGAATCCGCACGCTGGTCAAACTGTCCGGGCAGATACTCCACGCTAAAGACGGCTGCGCCCTTTGCATCAAAGCTCTCCTCGTACAGATCATCTACCGGCGGTTCTGAAAATACAGTCACCTTTGCCTTCTCATAGGTCTCATCCGATATGTTTTCAATATCATAGCGGATCAGCACCCGCACGTTTGTCACTGTCCCGATTCCGAGATAACTTTTGATCTCCGATTTCAGATCCTTTGCTGCTACCGCAAAATCAGGCTTTTTCTCCGCATATACGCGACGCACATTACTCATGATTGTTCCTCCGTTTGTCTGTGTTTTACAAAGATACCTCTATAATAATCAGAATCGTCACAGATTGCAACCTTTTGTTTTCCAAAAATCCGCCAGCAATCCGTCCACATGCTCCAGATCGACCGTCCGGCAATCCGCCCACTCCCGCGGAAACAGGCGCCGGTTGTCCCTCTGCAAAAAGCGCTCGTCGAGCAGCGCGATCACGCCCACATCCGAGAGTGTCCGTATCACGCGCCCTGCCGCCTGCTGTACCTTGTTCATCCCCGGAAAGCGGTACACATAGTCAAATCCGTTTCCGTCCCGCGCATCAAAATAGTTTTTCAGAATTTCAGACTCACCGCCGATCTGCGGAATACCGGTTCCGATGATGATCGCCCCGATGAGCTGATCCTCGCGCAGATCCACGCCCTCGCCGAAAATGCCGCCCATCACGCAGAACGCCACCATCGAGTGCTCCCGCACCTTTTGAAATTCCCGCAAAAACTCCTCCCGGTGCTGTTCACGCATATTTTGCTGCTGGATGATGATATCCACCGCTTCACCCGCGAGATATTCAAACGACTGCTCAACCTCGAGCATCATTTTATAGGAAGGGAAAAATGCGATATAATTGCCCTTCTTCGCCAGCGAAATCTTCTTTATATAAGAAGCAATCCGTACATATTCCTCCGGCTTGCGCCTCGTGTACTTACTGCTGACATCCGTTCCGACAAAAAGCAGCCGCTGATCCGGCGTAAATACCGAGTGCGCATAGACCGCATAGTTTTCCATTTCCGTGGACAGCAGCCGCCTGTAGTAGCCGATCGGAAGCAGCGTCCCAGAAAAAAACATCGTACTGCGCGCCTTGTCCAGACAGCTTTGCAGATTCGCGGATGGGTCTGCGCAGTACAGCTTGAGCGCAAATGTCCCGTCTTCCTGCATGGAAGAATAGATCACGTAATGCTCATCCACCAGATCATAGATGCTCAGGAAATTGCGCAGGGAAAAATAAAATTCCATGACCTCATCCCGCTGTGGGATCGTGAGCGGGCGCTGCAAAAAACGCTCCATCTCGGACGCGAGCCGCATGAGCGCAAACACCAGATCATTGATGGAATGGGTGTTCAGGTCATAGATCTCATAGTCCTCACACTCCCGCTTATAGGCGAGCAGGATCTGGTTCACCCGCTCCAGCGCGCGCGTGACCTTTTTGCTGTGATTTTTCAAGAGGCGCTTCACTGCCAGCACATCCTCCTTCACGATGCGCTCGGAATACATCTGCCTGCCGCGCTCGACGAGATTGTGTGCCTCATCCACCAGAAACAGATACTCGCCCTGATTGCCCTCCGCAAAAAAGCGTTTGAGACATACCGTCGGGTCAAACACATAGTTATAATCTCCGACGATCACATCGCTCCATGTGGACACATCCAGACACAGCTCAAACGGACACACCATATAGCGGTCTGCCTGCTCTAAAAGCACCTCGCGCGAAAAACAGTCCGCCCGCCCGAGCAGGTCAAATACCGCGTCATTGACCCGGTCAAAATGTCCCTTTGCATACGGACAGGCGTCCGGGTTGCACTCCGGTTTTTCACATTTACACAATTTTTCTTTCGCGGTGATCTGTACGACCTTTCCACGGTAGCCGTCTGCCCCAAACTGTGCGACCGTATCCATCGCCACGGTCGCTGTCACGGTCTTTGCCGTCAGATAAAAAATCTTTTCCCCGTACCCCTCCCCGACCGCGCGCACTGCCGGGAACAGTACGGATACCGTTTTTCCGGTTCCGGTCGGAGCTTGGATAAACAGATTCTTTTTCCGCAGGATCGTGCGGTACACATCCGCGACGAGCTCACGCTGTCCGGGGCGGTAGTCAAACGGGAACTCCAGCTTTTTAATAGAAGCGACCGACGTCTGCCGCCACTCATACTGAAAATCCACCCACCGCTGATATTCCGCCATGAGCGCATCAAACCATATCCCCAGTTCTGCAAATGCATAATCCTCATAAAAGCGCCGCACCTGCTCGGTATCGAGATCGCAGTAGGTCATCTGCACTCCGACCGAGTCAAGCCCTTGCTGCAAGGCATGGATGTAGGCATAGCATTTTGCCTGTGCCAGATGCACCGGGACCGGAGCCTCCAGCTCGTCCACATCGCGGTAAACGCCCTTGATCTCATCGATGCAGATCACGCCGTCCCGCTCGAAGATGCCGTCTGCACGCCCCTCGATGGTCAGCACATACCGTTCCGTTCCTACCTCGAGCTTCAGCGGAACCTCCGCCTGATACGAGCTTCCCATCGCACGCTGCAGCTTTTTATGGATGCGCGTGCCCTCCTGCATCGCTTTGAGCTGCAGCCCGCGGCTGATCCGGTTGTCGATGTCCCCTGAGCGCATCAAAAACTCCACCAGGCTGCGCACCGAAATACGCACCTGCTGGAGTGTCTGTGTCTGCTGTATGTTTTTTTGTTTTTCTGCGTTTGTCTGATTATCCATACACCAATTCAAAACAGCATATCTTCGTAATAAGGACAGAGATTTTTCGCTGTGGGGTCTTTCCCGCTCTCGCCCCGGCACGGACGGTTCGCCGCACGGCAATCCGTGTCACAGTACCAGCGTGTCGGCTGTCCCTGCGCCTGTTCGCTCCTGTTGTTCTTTTTTACCTGATTGTTCTCATACCTGTCATCCATACCACATACCTCCGTATCCGGAAACAGTGCATCTCGAAAAATCTTCGATGTTCCTCATTTATATTATGCATTTGCAAAATTATTCTGCAATTTATAATGTATTGGCTGGCGACGGTCACACCAGCCATACGTTATGTTTTTGGTCATGCGCGCACATGTATTCCCTATCCACGTTATGAATATTTCGTGAACGGCAGCGCGAAAATATCACATGCCGCTCTACACGATGAATACTTTTGCGCTGCATAACATATGGCGGCGGGTGCAGCAGTTCCCGTCAGGTGCGACGGTTGTCCGGCGAAGTGCGAGCTTGTAAACAAAGCCAGCGGTACTTGACAAAACAAAGCGAGACACCGCCGGGCAATTGGAGCAGCCTGATCGGGATGCTGGTGTGACCGCCGCCAAGTCATCTCGTGCACGAAAAATATCGCAGTACATCTCGAAAAATCTTCGATTTTCCTCGATGTCCGGGCATTCGCCCTATCACTCTCGATATATGCAGTTCTTACCATGCAAGCATGATCGAACTGCATATTCTCGACTGACACTGCTCATTGCTTACGCTCATTATACCATACTCTACCCCATTTTCAATCACCGATTTGTTCCAATGTGACAGCGCCTTTCTTTTGTCACTTTTTACACGGATTGTTTCGTGCTTCGCACTCCCACAATCCTTTGTACAATCATCTGTTTTTGTCTATGGACTCCAACAGCGAAAACCGTTACACTAAAAGTATCTGAAAAACAGACAAATGGAAGGGGTAATTATTATGGCAAAATACGTTATGGCATTGGATGCCGGAACCACCAGCAACCGTTGTATTCTTTTTAACGAAAAGGGTGAAATGTGCAGTGCCGCCCAGAAAGAGTTTACACAGTATTTCCCGAAGCCGGGCTGGGTGGAGCATGACGCAGACGAGATCTGGTCTACCCAGTTAGAGGTTGCAAAGGCTGCTATGGCAAATGTAAATGCCAGCGCAGCAGACATCGCAGCGATCGGTATCACCAACCAGCGCGAGACCACGATCGTATGGGATAAAAACACCGGTGAGCCTGTATACCACGCAATCGTATGGCAGTGCCGCAGAACTTCCGGGTATTGCGATTCATTAAAGGAAAAAGGATTGACAGACACTTTCCGTTCAAAGACCGGTCTTGTCATTGATGCTTACTTCTCCGGTTCCAAAGTAAAATGGATTCTCGACAACGTAGAGGGGGTACGTGAGCGAGCCAAGAAGGGTGAATTATTATTCGGTACCGTTGAGACATGGCTGATCTGGAAGCTGACCAAGGGCACCGTTCATGTAACCGATTATTCCAATGCTGCGAGAACCATGTTATTTAACATCAACACCTTAGAGTGGGATGATGAGATCCTTGCAGAGTTGGATATTCCAAAGAGCATGCTGCCGACACCGAAGCCTTCGAGCTGCGTATACGGCAATGCAAATCCTGAATTTTTCGGTGGTCCGATCCCGATCGCGGGTGCTGCCGGTGATCAGCAGGCTGCCCTGTTTGGACAGACCTGTTTCACAGAGGGCGAGGCAAAGAACACCTACGGAACCGGCTGCTTCCTGCTGATGAATACCGGAGAAAAGCCCGTATTCTCGAAAAACGGTCTGGTAACTACTATCGCATGGGGACTTGACGGAAAAGTCAACTACGCATTAGAGGGTTCTATTTTCGTAGCAGGTGCTTCCATCCAGTGGCTGCGTGATGAGCTGAGATTTATCGACTCCGCTCCGGATTCCGAGTACATGGCACGCAAGGTCAAGGATACCAATGGCTGCTACGTTGTACCCGCTTTCACCGGTCTCGGCGCTCCTTACTGGGATCAGTATGCAAGAGGCACGATCGTAGGTCTGACCCGTGGTGTCAATAAATATCACATCATCCGTGCGACACTCGAATCACTGGCATATCAGGTAAACGATGTCCTTCAGGCGATGAAGGCTGACTCCGGCATCGATCTGGCAGCCTTAAAGGTAGACGGCGGTGCTTCTGCGAATAACCTGCTGATGCAGATGCAGTCAGACATCATTCAGGCTCCGGTCAACCGTCCGGTATGTGTAGAAACAACCGCTATGGGCGCTGCTTATCTGGCCGGACTGGCAGTCGGCTACTGGGAGAGCAAGGAGGATGTCATCAAAAACTGGGCAATCGACCGTACATTTACACCGGAGATCTCTTCCGACGATGCAGCAAAGAAGGTAAAAATGTGGAAAAAGGCTGTTACCTACTCTTTCAACTGGGCAAAAGAAGACTAAGGAAATGCTGATTGAATGTAACTGTGCGGGTACTGAACAGTTACGGTTAAATCTATATTGACAGGAGAAAATTTATGTATGACGTAGTAATTATCGGCGCAGGCGTGACCGGAAGCGCCAGTGCGCGGGAATTATCCCGTTACAAATTAAACATCTGTGTGGTAGACAAGGAGGAGGATGTCTGCGCAGGCACATCAAAGGCAAACAGTGCGATCGTCCATTCCGGTATCGATTGTGCGCCCGGCACGCTGATGGCAGAATTGAATGTCAAGGGAAACGAGCTCATGGAGCCGCTGTCCAAGGAGCTGGACTTCTCCTTCAAGCGAAACGGTTCCCTGATTTTATGCTTCTGCGAGGAGGATCGTCCGAATCTCGAGGCATTATATGTACACGCTGAAAAAAACGGTGTTCCGGGCTGCCGGATCATCGAAAAAGAGGAGCTTCACGAGATGGAGCCAAACCTCTCTGATGAGGCGATCGCAGCGATCTACTGCCCGACCGGTGGGATCGTCTGTCCGTTCGGACTGAACATCGCGATGGCTGAAAACGCTTATACTAACGGTGTCGAATTCCGTTTCAACACTGCTGTCCGTAAGATCACAAAGACGGACAAGGGCTGGCTGCTCGCTACGAACAACGGTGATATTCTCACAAAGGTCGTTGTCAATGCCGCAGGTGTCAATGCAGACATTTTTCACAATATGGTGAGCGAAAACAAGATCCACATCACGCCCCGGCGCGGTGAATACTGTCTGTTAGACAAGACTACCGGCGGGCTCGTCAGCAACACGATCTTCCAGCTCCCCGGCAAATATGGCAAGGGAATCCTCGTCACTCCTACCGTTCATGGAAATACACTGATCGGACCGACCGCAGACGACCACGATGACCGCGAAGCTACCAACACGACCGCACAGGGTCTCGCACACGTGATCTCAGCCGCTGCCAGATCCGTACCGACAGTGCCCATCCGTCAGGTCATTACCTCATTTTCCGGCAACCGCGCCCATGAAGATCACCATGAATTTATGATCAAGGAGCTCGAGGATGCACCGTTTTTTGTAGATGCAGCAGGTATTGAGTCCCCGGGACTCACCAGTGCTCCCGCGATCGGTATCAAGGTGGCTGGTATCGTTGCCGGTCTGCTACAGCCTGATGAGAACCCTGATTTTAACGGCACACGCAAGGGTATCCTCGATCCCAAATCACTCTCTGAGGCAGACTATGAAAAACTGATCCGTGAGCAGCCCGCCTACGGCAATATCATCTGCCGGTGTGAAATGATCACCGAGGGCGAGATCATGGATGCCATCCACCGTCCGTTGGGCGCGAAATCACTCGATGGCGTAAAGCGCAGAACACGTGCAGGAATGGGTAGATGTCAGGCAGGCTTCTGTTCTCCGCGGACGATGGAGATCCTCTCCCGCGAGCTTGGTATCTCCCAGTTAGAGATCACCAAAAACGGCGGCTCATCCAAGATGGTCGTTGGCTACAGCAAGAAAAGCATTGAGGAGGCATAAACCATGAGTTCATATGATATTGTAATCATCGGCGGCGGTCCTGCCGGCTTAGCGGCCGCAGCGGCTGCAAAAAGAGAAGGTGTTGACAGTATTCTGATTTTAGAACGCGATACACAGCTCGGCGGCATCTTAAACCAGTGCATCCATAACGGCTTTGGTCTCCACACTTTCAAGGAGGAGCTGACCGGGCCGGAATATGCACAGCGCTTTATCGATCAGGTAGAGGAATTAAAAATTGAATATAAATTAAACACAATGGTCATGGACATTACTCCGGACAAGGAGATCACAGCCATGAACCGCACAGACGGCTTGTTCCATATTCAGGCAAGATCCATCATTTTAGCAATGGGCTGCCGCGAGCGTTCCCGCGGTGCTTTAAACATCCCCGGGTATCGTCCTGCCGGCATCTATTCTGCCGGAACTGCACAGCGTCTGGTCAATATCGAGGGCTTTATGCCCGGCCGCGAGGTCGTGATCTTAGGCTCCGGCGACATCGGTCTGATCATGGCAAGACGTATGACCTTAGAGGGCGCAAAGGTAAAGGTCGTCGCAGAGCTCATGCCCTACTCCGGCGGCTTAAAGCGAAACATCGTACAGTGTCTGGATGACTTCGGTATCCCGCTGAAGCTCAGCCACACCGTTGTAGACATCAAGGGCAAGGAGCGTCTGACAGGTATCACGCTCGCAGCCGTTGATGGCAAGGGCAAGCCGATCCCCGGCACCGAGGAGGAATACACCTGCGATACGCTGCTGCTCTCCTGCGGTCTGATCCCCGAAAACGAGATCTCCCGCAGCATCGGTGTAGACATGGAGCCCGTGACCTCCGGTCCGGTCGTAAACGAAAGCCTCGAAACAAGCGTAGCGGGCGTATTTGCCTGCGGCAATGTGCTTCACGTGCATGACCTCGTAGACTTTGTATCCGAGGAGGCTGCCACAGCCGGACGCAACGCTGCTGCCTACGTCAAAGCAGGCGGCTCGCTCGGTGAGCCGGGCGCAGAGATCCCGATCGTGGCAGTGGACGGTGTGCGTTATACCGTACCGAAAAAGCTCCATGTCAACCGTATGGCTGACGAGCAGATCGTCCGTTTCCGCGTCGGCGCAGTATATAAAAACTGTTATGTCTCCGCTTATCTGAATGACGAGCGCATCATCCACCGCAAACGCCAGATCATGGCTCCCGGCGAGATGGAGGCGATCAAGCTGAAAAAGGAACAGCTTGCCGGATTTGACGGATTAGAGAATATCACTGTAAAGATTGAGGAGGCGTAAATCATGGAGAAAAGAAATCTGACCTGCATCGGTTGTCCGATGGGCTGTCTGCTGACAGTAGAAATGGATAACGGCGAAGTGACAAGCGTCACCGGAAATACCTGTAAGCGCGGCGATGACTACGCCCGCAAGGAGGTCACGCATCCGACACGCATCGTGACCAGCTCCGTCTATGTGTCAGGCGGTGCGATCCCTATGGTGTCTGTAAAGACTGCACATGATATTCCCAAGGAAAAGATCATGGACATCATGGCAAGCATCGAGCACGTGAGCGTCAGGGCTCCGGTCAAAATCGGTGATGTGATCGTCGCAGACGCAGCCGGTACCGGCGTTGATATCATTGCCACCAAAAATATTGTAGCCGTATAAGCGATTGAAAAAAGCTCCGCGGAAATTCTCTCCACGGAGCTTTTTCAATACAGTGTGTTTTCCTACGTTATGTTATCCGACCATTCACGACTGCCTTAAACTGCATTTTCTGTCTCACCGCTATCGGTGTCATCCATACCGGGACTCCCGTTTTCTGTATCACTGCTATCGCTGTCGTTTGTGCCGGGGCTTCCATTTTCTGCCCCGCCGCTATCGCTATTATCCATGCCGGGACCGCCGCCTGCTTTGTCATCCCTACCCGGGCCGCCGTCTCCACCCGGCTCACCGTTGTTCATCGTTCCCATATCAGATAAGGTGAGCTCCGATGCATCGACCAGATTCGAGTCATCCGCGGACTGTCCGTCGGTGGTGGACGGAATCGTTCCGTTGAGCTGTCCTTCGATGCTCTCCGTGCGCAGCTCGCAGAAGGTTTTCAGTGCCTCGACACCCTGTTCAAATTCTTCATAGGTATAAAATTTTGTCGGATCTTTCTCGACGTAAGGAGCGATCAGCTCTTTCGTTGTTTCAATGAGCGTATCAAAATCCACGCTGTCTAAAAATTCGCTGAAATACTGATGATAGAGCTGCGTATAGGTATCATCCGCGAAAATCCACGACAACATCGGGAGGTCATCCATCGAGCCGCCGGAAACCGGTGTGTCGATCGGCGTATTGACCTCTTCGGTCGCATCCGAGGACTGGAACGTGCCAAATGCCAGATTGTAATCCCATGGAATCATTGACAGCTGTCCGTCCTTTTCATACAGATAATAATTGTGGACCATCGAGCCGGTATAACTATCGCCGTTGCACAGGAAATTGTGTACGACAAAGTATCGTATTACCTCATCGGTATCGACAACATCCTCGATATCCGTTCCCTCGCCGAGCGATTTTAAGGACGCGATCAGGCGCTTTTTATCTGCTTTTGTAACGTCTGTCTTGGCATTATCAAAAATATTGGCATAGCTGTCGACATCATCATCGATATATTGCAGCTTGACATCATCGCTGCCCATCGACATGCCGCCATCTCCGCCCGGTCCATGATCGTCGTCTCCGCCCGGTCCGTGGTTTTCGCCGTCCTGCCCCGGCATACCGCCATCCGGCGGCTGCGGGCGGTCGTCTGTTGTACCGCTGTCCTGTGTTTCATCCGAGGGCTGTGTGCTGCTGTCTGTTGTATCGCTGCTCTGTGCCCCATCCGGCGGCTGCGGGCGGTCATTGCTATCACCCGATGTGGCGCTGCTCTGATCGTCACTGCTATTTGGCGGCTGTGGACGGCTGGAATCGTCTGAACTCTGCGCCGTCTGCGGCATATCAGAATTATCATCAGAATTGTCCTGATCAAAATCATCCATATCAAAGTCCTTGCCATTTCCGCGCCCTCCACCGAGGCTCTGGCTGTCAGGCTTGTATAACTCGCCGTGGTCGCTGCCGTAATTGCGCGCTAAAAATGCATCCTCCACATCCTCAACTGCCAGATACAATCCCCAGTCCTCACCATTGATCGTGATGTAGGCATAGCTGCACAGCGGCGAGGGCACGCCCATCTGCGCCATCAACTGATATGACAGATAATCCTTCATATAGGTCGTATCCTGAATGATATTATTCAGACACAGCTTATCGAGCCCGTAATAGCTTTCCGACGAATTATAATGGTCGAACTCGATCTTTAAGCTGTAGCGGTCACTTCCCAACTGGGAAACCGTGCTCAGCGACGTATTGCCCTTTGCACGGATCGCTACATTTTTATAGGAATCCCCGTCAATGACGACGGTACAGGTCGTGTATTCCTCATCCTCACAGGTCTCTAAAAATCCATCCCAGTCATCCATCACGATGTCGATGCTGTGTACCTTCGAGGTATCAAACAACCGGCTCTCGTAGCCACACGTTGCGGATGCGGTGATAACACCCGCGGTATCTGCATGCATAAAAATGACCGTCACGATCATCGCGATCACCAGCGCTGCTATGCAGATCCTATCGATATTTTTATGCGTTGACATATGCGATCCTTTCTGCTACCCCATGTAGTCTCCGTTGTAGCTGACGAGCACCGCGCTCTTTACCTGCGGCAGATCCGCCAGTTCATTGATAAAATCTGTGTTGTCATCCCGTAAACGGATCTCCAGATTCAGCTCGACCAAGCCTTTTTGTACCGATTTGCTCTTGACCACGCAACGCTTGGTTTTCTGATCCAGATACTCCTTTGCCTGCACCTCGCTCTCATGATCCCCGCACTGGAGCACGACAATATACGGATTGGTATGTGATTTTTTATTGACAAATACGAGCAGCACAATGCCGATCACGGCGCTGCCGAATACTGCTAACGGGATCAGCCCTGCTGCCAGAACGATGCCGACCGCGATCGACCAGAACAAAAATGCGATGTCGAGCGGCTCCTTGATGGCGGTACGGAAACGCACGATGGAAAGTGCGCCGACCATACCGAGTGACAGAACGACGTTACTCGTCACTGCGAGGATCACGAGCGTTGTGATCATCGTGAGCGCGATCAGTGTCACGCCAAAGCTGGAGGAATACATCACTCCGGCAAAGGTCTTTTTATATACAAAATAAATAAACAGTCCCAATGCAAATGCGAGCAGCAAAGCCAGCGTCATATCTAACAGGCTCACGCTCGTCACGTTCTCCAAAAAGCTTGATTTGAAAATATCATTAAATGTCATGTTTCTGATTCTCCTTCATATTTTTCGTTATTATCCATACATCCGGCATGTGGCATACTTTGAAAACGCACTGAGCTGCCGGCTGCCAAGCTGCACCGCATCCCGGATCACAGACGGCAGATACTCATCCCACTTGACCTCGAGGATCGTCTCGCCCGCGCCCGCCGGAATCGTAATGCAGTCCGGATTCAGAAAATCCGTACACAGCAGCCCGGTGCGGATATTATAATCCAAAGTCACCCGCACATTTCCCGGTGCATATACAAACGGCTCGCGCGTGTAATCAACAATCGTTTTCGGTCGCAGTCCCTGACTGTTCATTTTGACATACAGCTCCTGCACCAGCGGCCGCCGCGACTGTGTCATCCACGAGAGATCCCCATCCACGATCCGCTGCGCTTCATCCGCCGTGATCAGCACGCGATCCTTCGTGCCGAGCCCGTTCCATTTGCTCTTTTTTTCCAGAAGGATCTGATCCGTATTGTCATTGTAATAACGGATGCGGAACTTTTCCCTCCGGTTCACGCCATCGAGCTTTTCCCGCAATGCCTTGTCTGAAATGTTGTCAAAATACAGGCTGCGGATCAGATATCTGCCGTCCGCTGCATTGGCATCGACCTGTGCGACCGCCCGCAGACGCTGGCGGATCGCGATTTTATCGGCATTGTTGATGATATGCTTCCACTCGTGGCGGTAATTTGCTTCATCCATATTTTTCACTCCCTTTCCATGCTTATTCTCATTTTTTCAGATCTGTGTTGCATCATTTTTCTGATCTGCACTGATTGTAACTGTCCTAGCTGAAATGAAACTGAAAAAATATGGGATTTGCTCCGAATTCACAAAAACGTCACAGTTGCAGCCCGCTGCATTGCCTTTTTTACAGTTTTTGACTATAATGTGCTTATGAAACTATTGATTATTGAAGACGAAAAAACACTGGCGGAGTCTTTAAAGACCCTGTTAGAATCAAAACATTTTGAGGTAGATGCCGTCTATGACGGCAAAAACGGGCTTGCCTATGCACTGCTTGACATCTACGACCTTGTGATCCTCGATGTCATGCTGCCCGGTATGGATGGCTATCAGGTCGCGAAAGAGATGCGGCGCGAAAAATGCGGCACACCGATTCTCATGCTGACCGCTCGTTCTGCGCTGGAGGACCGCATTGAGGGGCTCGACGCGGGTGCAGATTATTATCTGACGAAGCCGTTTGATACGAGGGAGCTGCTCGCCTGCGTCAACGCATTGCTGAGACGGCAGGGCGCACAGGTCGATGAGCTGAGCTTTGGCATCACGGCGCTTGATCTCGCCTCGGGCACGCTCGTATGCCGTGATGCATCGATCCGTCTGTCCGCAAAGGAATTTGAAATCATGCGCCTGCTGCTGCAGAACCCCACCCGGAATCTGTCGAAGGAAACGATCCTCTCCCATGTGTGGGGCTATGACTCGAACGCGGTAGAAAACCATGTAGAAGTCTACATCGGATTTTTGCGCAAAAAATTGTCTGCGATCCACTCCGACCTCTCGATCGTGGCGATCCGCAGACTCGGCTATCATCTGGAGGTGACTGACTCTTGATCAAAAAACTCAGACGCAAGTTTATCTGTATGAACCTGTTCCTGATCTCACTGATCCTTATCGCCATCCTGTGTACGGTGATCTACAGCACAGAACACAATCTCGAACGGAACGATCTGGATTTCATGCAAAGACTGGCACTTAGCCATCCACAGAACGGGCAGGCCGACCGCCCTCCGGAGGATATGCGCCAGTCTTATCTGGTTCTTCATCTGAGCACGCAGGGGGCGATCACTTCCACCGAAAATATCCGTTTTTCACTGTCGGATGACGCGGACTATTCCGCACTGGTGGACGCTGCCAAAGCCGCTAAGACATCAGCCCTTGCAGACACCGATGCCCCGATCCAGCCATCCGGTGCCACGGCAGGTACGGATGCTGTCACTATGAGCACCGGCGTATTATCTGACCAGCAGCTGCGTTTTTTGCAAATGCATAATCATCAGTTTGGGGATACCTATGTTTTTCTGGATATTTCCGGCTCGCAGGTGATCCTTGCCACGCTCGCGCGCAACTGCCTGTTCATCGGTCTGGGCGCATTTGGTGCCTTCTTTGCGATCAGCGTCCTGTTCGCGCGCTGGGCTGTCCGACCGCTAGAAAACGCTTGGAAGGATCAGAAGCAGTTTATCGCAGATGCCTCACACGAGTTGAAAACTCCGCTCACGGTCATTCTGACCAACGCGCAGCTTCTGCGCTCCCCCGATTTTGACGAGGCACAAAAGCAGCGTTTTTCTGACAATATCCTTGAGACCGCCACCCGGATGCGCACGCTGATCGAGGGGCTGCTCGATCTCTCACGCGCAGACCGCGGTATGCTGCACAGCGACGCGGTGGATCTGGATTTTACTGAATTGATCGGACAACAGCTCTGTCTGTATGAGCCGATCTACTTTGAGCACGGGCTGACGCTGCAGCAGGAGCTGGCTGAGCATGTAGCTGTCAACGGCAGCGCCACACAGCTCACGCAGGTTATTGATATCCTGTTAGACAATGCGGACAAATATGCCCTGCCTGACTCGCAGATCCGTGTCAGGCTGGTGACGGCACACCACAACTGTCTGCTGTCTGTAACGACTGCCGGAAAGCCACTGAGCACAAAGGAACAGTCTGCCATCTTCAAACGCTTTTACCGCGTGGATCAGTCTCACAGCGACAGCGGCAGCTACGGGCTGGGGCTTTCCATCGCAGATACGATCGTGCGGGCACATCACGGCGAGATCTATGCGCGCAGCAGCTCCGGTGAAAATACCTTTTTTGTACGGCTGCCGCTGGCACATCCGAACCGGCAGTCTGCGGTGTCCTGACTGCGGTACGGATATCCGTGACACCCGCCGGAGGCTGCTAGGGAAACGCTGATTAAATCAGCATTTCCCTAGATTGCATTTGCCAGTTCGCAGATCACTTTCGCACAATTTTCATAATCCAGCTTGCTGCTGTTCAGCAGCAGGTCGTAATTGTGCCGTTCGCCCCAGCTCTTATCCGTAAATACATTATAATGGCGGCTTCGTTCCTTATCTGATTTTGCGATTTCTTTTCCCGCCGTCTGCTTTGCCATTCCATATTCCTGTACGCCCCGCTCGATACGCTTGTCCATATCTGCGTAGATAAATACCCGGAATACATCGTCCCGCCCTGCGAGGATCTGGTCTGCACAGCGTCCTACAATGACACATCTTCCCTGATTTGCAAATTTTGTGATGACCTGTCTCTGCGCCTCGTAGATCTGCTCGGACAGCGGCAAGGTCTGCGGATTGGCGTTTTGCAGGATGCCGTAGCCATAGCTTGTTCCCATTGCGAGATTATACAAAAAGCTATTGGTGATGCGCTGCTCGCTGGATGCGATATACTGTGTTGCCAGCCCGGATTTTTCTGCTGCCTGATCGATCAGCTCTCTGTCATAATAAGGGATCCCCAGCTGGTTTGCCACCAGCTTTCCGATGGTGCGGCCGCCGCTTCCCAGCTCCCGTCCTATGGTGATGATTTTCTTCATGTGTTTTTACCCCTTTCTTTTTTGTTTGTATAAATAATTGTGAAACTAATTTCAATGTATTGGTTGGCTGCGGGTGCAGCAGCCAACAGCCATATGTTATGTTTTTGGTCATGCACGCGCATTCCCTATCCACGTTATGAACACTTCATAGACGTAACAGCGCGAAAATATTCACAATGTAAAGCGGAATGTGAGCACAAGGCACGATTCGTTGTGGATGCAGCGCGAGCAAACGTGCATCTGTTTGCTGCTTTTGCGCGATGGAGATGAGACTCCAAATTGTGGAAGCCATTGCTGACACAATTTTGTTTTGCGGAGGCTCATCGGAATGGTTCGTGCAACAAAGCAAACCAGATGCACTTGCGGGAGCTGCAAATACGAAAGATCGTGCTCGCCAGCCCAC
>CAVHZH010000034.1:0-19971 GCA_963640395.1 Oscillospiraceae bacterium | reverse complement strand
TACGAAACCAACTCTACTTATAATTCTCACTGCGCATATGCTTAAGAATCAACATAAGTGCAAAAACAAATGCCAGCCCATCGGCTACCGGGCCAGCCCACAGCACACCCTTGATGCCCATGTAATGACACAGGATCATGACCGCAGGAATCAAAAACACGATCTGCCGGCTCAACGAAATCGCACCGGACACAACCGGCTTTCCGATCGACTGGAAGAAAATCGCCGCAACCGTCTGGAATCCATTCAGGAAACACAGCAATGTAAAAATACGGAACGACATGATCGAGAATTCCGTATACAGCTCACCCTGATTTCCAAACATCGCTGTAAGCGCTCCCGGAAACGCCTGAAAGACAACAAAGAAAATAACCGCAACCAGAGTCGCTGATTTCACTGCAATCCCCAGCGTCTGCTTCACTCTCTGATAATCAGCCCTGCCGTAATTATATCCGACGATCGGCTGCGCACCCGTTCCGATTCCCGTCACAATCGAGATCAGAATCGTATTAAACTTCATGACAATACCGAATGCCGCCAGCGGAATATCCGCACCGTATTCCGATTCCATGCCGCAGTGGACAAGATAATAATTGATCACCGTCATAATAATGGCGATCGCGATCTGCGACACAAAGCTCGACACGCCAAAGCCTGCCATTTTCTTTAACATCGCAAATTCAGGCTTCATCTCTTTCAAGGTTATTTTTACGTTCTTGAATCTCGGAACATACCACATGCTGATCACAAAGTTCAAAATCTGCCCGATCACGGTCGCGATGGCTGCGCCTGCCATTCCCCAGCCAAACCCAAGGACAAACAATGCATCCAGCACCACATTCGACAGACAGCCTACGATCATCGCGATCATCGTAAGCTGAGGCGTGCCATCCGCACGGATCAGTGAACACATACCACATCCCACAATGACAAACGGGAATCCCAGCACGACAATTTTACCGTATTCCAATGCATAGCTCAGGTTATCCGGCGTTGCCCCGAATAAAGCAACTAACGGTCTCAGGAAGATCACACAGATCACGCAAAAAGCAATTCCCACAATGACCAGCCACGAAAAGGTATTGTTGACACCTTTCTTGGCCTTCTCTTTGTCGCCCCGTCCAAGCTGCAGACTCAGATAAGCCGCACCGCCGTCCCCTAACAGCAATGCAAGCGCCGTCACAACCATATTCAGCGGGAATACCACATTCGTCGCACTGTTTCCGAGTGTACCGACGCCCCAGCCGATAAAGATCTGATCGACAATGTTATACAATGCGTTTACAAGCAGTGCGACAACGCTTGGAACCGCATATTTCATCATCAGACTGCCAATCGGAGCCGATGCGAGCGGATTTTTTTCCGTTTCTTTTGAACTCATAATCTTTTACCTCCATGATGTAATCTCTTTTCTTTTCAAAACGTATCTTAAACTATATGATTATCATAGAGTCAATGATGGAATTGCAAAAAAATGCACTTATTTTGTTGCTAAAATGCAGTTATTTTCGTATAATACAGAAAGACCTTATGATATTCATATAGTTATGGAGGCGTATTTTGAATCAGTTTTTAACCATCGGGGAACTCGCAAAATTAAGAAATGTCAACGTCCAGTCGCTGCGCTACTATGAGAAGCTCGGCATTTTAGTCCCGGCATATATCAACCCGGAAAGCGGCTACCGCTACTATTCCTTAGAACAGATCATGATACTGGATACGGTCATTCTCTGTATCGATCTGGGCATTCCGCTCAAGGATCTGAAAAATTATGTAAATGCGGACGGGGAGCTTGAATTTGAGCATCTGTTAAAGGACGGCAAACAGCTTGCCAAAGAAAAAATCAAAAAAATAGAATCCAGCATCGACTCGATCAACCGGACACTCCGGCACATCAATGCGCAGAAAACGTTTCAGGGTCGCGAGGGCTATTACTCCCGTTATATTTTTGAACGGTATTACATCACGATTCCGTGTGAAATGATCCTGAGTGCAAAGGAATATGAAAAAAATCTAAGCCATCTGTTTGCCCTTGCCAAAAAACAAAAGCTGCAGGCATCCTTTCCGCACGGCATCATGGCTGCCTACAGTGACGGGCAATTTGTAAGATCAGCGATGTTTTTGGAGGTTCTGCCCGCCGACTCCCCCGTGGTGCAAACCTTTGGCGCAGGAAACTACCTGTGCTTTCAGGAGCAGCGGGAGATCCACTCCGATCCGCGCGTCATATTTCCACAGAAACTACTGGAAAACGGCGATACAACCGTCATCATTTCCAGCATGTCGCCGAATACCTATAAGTATGACAAAGTCACCCTGGAATTCCAGCTGCGGACATAAAAAAATAAAAAAGAATCCTGCTTTGCAGGATTCTCCGCCTGCGGCGGGTCGCTTTAGCGACATCTACATATCCGCCGTAGTGCGATCCTGCCCGGAGGGCTTTTATTTCATAGGACGCAATTTCCTATGAAATAAGAAAGAATCCTGCATGCAGGATTCTTTCTTGTTTTTATCTTTTATCTTCCCCGTGGGTCAAACGATACAATATCTCGATCAATGTCTCTGCCTCCAGCGGCTTTGAGACATGCGCATTCATTCCGACCTTTCTCGACTTCATACGGTCCTCGGTAAATGCATTCGCAGTCATGGCGATGATCGGGATCGTCTTTGCATCCGCCCTGTCCATGCCGCGGATCGCAGTAGCTGCGGCGTAACCGTCCATCACCGGCATCATGACATCCATGATGATCGCATCAAAGGTTCCCGGAGCGGCTGACGCAAAGGCATCGACTGCCTCCTGTCCGTCCCACGCCTTCGTCACAATGACTCCCTTCGTCTCAAGTACAAATTCAGAGATTTCCATGTTCAGCTCATTATCCTCGACCAGCAGCACCTTACAGCCCTCGACCGAATATTCCACAGCGTCTTTGCTCTCTTTTTCGGCTTCTGTATCCCGGCTGGTATCGATGCAAAACGGGATCGTCACGACAAAGGTCGAGCCCTTTCCCTCCTCGCTTGTGAAGGTGAGCGTTCCGCCCATCTTGTCTACCAGACCCTTAACGATCGCCATGCCAAGACCGGAGCCGCCGTATTTTGCCTGTACATTTTCATTTTCCTGCGTAAAAGGCTCAAAGATCCTTTTCTGGTATTCCTCACTCATACCGATACCGGTATCCGCACAGACAAATTCCAGAACCATAAAGCCCTCTTGATCACTCGGCTTCTCACTGCAGCTGATCGTGATCGTTCCGCCCGGCTTATTGTATTTGACGGCATTGCTCATGATATTCATGAACATTCGCTTGACATGTGACACACTGCCGATCAGATGCCGGTGTACCAGACCGCCATTTTTTCTGTACAGGGTGATCCCCTGCTCGGTTGCCAGCCTGTCAATGACGACAATAACCTCATCCATGACTTCCCACAGGTCAAACGGCTGCTCATCCAGCACAATCTCGCCGGACTCCAGCTTTCCCATATCTAAGACCTCGCTGATCAGCTCCAGCAACAGATGCGATGAATCCCTGATCTTGTTCCGGCACTCCGCCTGTCTGTCCAGATCGTCTGCATAATAATCTGCCACCTGCAGCATACCGATGATTCCATTGATCGGTGTACGGATATCATGACTCATACGCTGCAAAAACTGTGTCTTGGCTGTATTTGCATCATCCGCCCGCTTCACCGCAGCCTCCAGTTCCTTACGGTACTCCGCCTCCTGCGTCAGCTCCAGCCTGCGATGCGCCCGGTCAGAGCTGCTGAGCAGCATCCATGAAAACGTGGCGACACACATATACAAAAACATGATCAGAACGACATTCGATCCCATTCCTGTATAGACGCTTGCAGCAGGCAGATAGGTATAGATATAATAATCTCTCTGCTTGAGCATGATACCATAGCTATGCATTTTGGAGATATACACCATATGCTTGCTGTCTGCTGCCTTCTTCAACGCCTGAACGATGGCATTGTCCGCCGTATTTTCCCCGATCATCTCCTTATCATTGCAGGCGATCACCTGTCCCTCATCCGCGATCATGATCGTACCGTCCGTCGAAGTCTGATAGCCCTCCAACAGACTCTGCAGGGTCAGGGAATAGGTCTGTGCACATTCCGGGGTGATATAATAATAGGTAATCACGATACCCGGCGCATCGGTCCTTGAGGTAGCAGCCATATTGATGTAGCCGCCATTCTCCAGATAAATTCTCTGGGTATAGCTTCTCTCGGCATAGCCCTCGCCATCGAATATGGCATCCTTGCTGTAATTTCTCAGCAGAAGCTTTTCTACCTTCGTATTCCTTGCATACCTGCAGACCACGCCGCCATCCGCGTCCATCACCAGAATCCCATGCAGCCACAGATCTGACGCATAACGTTTTAACAATTTCTCATTCAATTCCAGCTGGAGCTCTGCATCACACTTCAGATTGTCCCTCACCTGATTGTTGCTCTCGACTGCCCGCAGCAATGCCTGCGTCTCTGCACCATCATTGTAATGGGAATAGGTAGCACACTGAACCTTCATATAATTCGCAGTTTTCAGCATCCGTTCCTCTGCCTGCCCCCGGTATGCCCGGAGCATACAAAATATGGCTACGGCGAATACTACTATTCCGACCAGTATGGCAGTGAAGACAAATTTTTTATTACCAGATTTTTCACCAGATTCTTTCTTAATACGCAAGCTGTTCTACCTCCAGATATTTTTCCGGATCCTCCAGATATTTCCCGATAATCTCCTCAGAAGTTCCATCCAGTCTCATTTCTTCCAGCGTCTGATCCAGTTTTTCGCAGATTCCCCGCTCGTCGTCCTTCGCAAATGCCACGCCTATGCCTACGGTCATCAGATTTTCGTCCAGAATCCGGTAGCTGACATCATAATCCTTCATGTATTGGAGGATCGCGGTCTCATGGGCGGCGATGGCATCGACATAGTCCTTCGCCAGAAAGGTATACATCAGTTCTCTTTTTCCCATACTGATCAACTGATCCACCTGCGGAATCCTGCTGTCCGTCCGGCCTAAAAAGGCACCCTCCGGCTTGCTGGTAGTCTGTACAGCCACCCGTCTGCCCTCCAGATCTGCCAGCGTATAGATATCGCTGTCCTCCTTCACTGCCACGACCTGATTGCTCACCATATAAGAGCCCGCCCAGTTATAGTCGTCCAGACGCCCTTCCATCGAAAAACAACCCATAATGCAGTCAATGCTGCCATCTTCTACCAGTTCCATTTTCCGTTCCCAGTCAATGTACTCGAACTCCACCGCATAGCCCATCCGCCGGAATGCTTCGGTCGCAAGATCCACATCGATACCGGTAGCGACACCGTCCTCATTCAGATAATTATACGGCGGATAGGAATCACTTCCTACCTTGATGACGGGCAGCTCCCCGTCGCTCTCTGCCGCGCCTTTCCCGACACAGCCGGTCAACGTACATCCAAGAATCACTACCGCCATCACACTGCTGATGGTTCTGTTCCACAATCTTCCCACTTAGTATTCTCCTTTATTTCTCGCCAGACTTTTCCGGAGCGTTTCATCTGTCTTTTTTGTCCAATGGCTCCTAAAATATTTCATCCAATGTTTTCAAAATCGTTTTAATATTGATCGGCTTTGCGATATGTCCATTCATACCTGCCTCAAACGCTTTTTTGCGATCCTCATCAAACGCATTCGCTGTCATGGCAATGATCGGAATATTCGCTTTTTTATTGTTATCCAGCGTCCGGATCTCACGGGTCGCTGTATAGCCATCCATCTTCGGCATTTGGACATCCATGAGGATCACGTCATACTGATCCTCCGCAGCAGATGCCATCCGCTCTACGGCATCGCTTCCGTCGCATACCGTATCGACCACCATTCCGACTTCCCCTAGGATCTCCTCTGCGATCTCCTGATTCAGTTCATTATCCTCCACCAGAAGGATTTTTTTGCCCGCATGACGGTCTAAGACTTTCTGCGGTTCCTGCTTCTGCGCCTGTACGGGCGTGCTGAGCACCTTCCGCAGCTCTGAAAGGAAGATCGGCTTTGCCACGAAGCCCGTCACACCAGCCGCCCTCGCTTCGTCCTCGATATCTGTCCAGTCATAGGCAGTCAGTATGATGATCGGTGCAGCATCGCCGATCTCCCGGCGGATCCTGCGCACAGTCTCGATACCATTCATGTCCGGCATCATCCAGTCGATGATATATGCGGCAAAGGCATCGGCATTTTCCTCTGCCTCCCTTGCACGCATCACCGCTTCTTTTCCGGTGGTCGTCCAGTCCGCCTGCATCTCGATCTTGCGGAGCATCTTGCAGACACTCATGCAGTTATCTGCATCATCGTCCACCACCAGTGCCCTTGCGCCCTTCAGCTCCGGGATCGGCTCAACCTGCACAATACTGTCTCCCGCAATCTTGCAGTCCAGCGTAACGATAAATTCAGAGCCCTTGCCCTTCTCGCTGTTTAACGTGATCGTGCCCTGCATCATATCCACGATATTTTTCACAATGGCAAGACCCAGTCCGGTACCCTGAATGCCGCTCTCCGTCACAGACTGCTCTCTCGAGAACGAATCAAAAATGTGCTTCTGGAATTCTTCATCAATACCGATTCCATTGTCACGGATCTTGAACTCATAGGTCGCATAGCCTGTCCGCTGACACGCACGCTCGGTCACACGCACACTGATCATGCCGCCTACCGGTGTGAATTTCACGGAATTGCTGATAATATTTAAAAGCACCTGATTCAGACGCAGCTTATCGGTAATGATATCCTCATGCACCACATCCTGTGTATCGATATACAGATCCTGCTGCTTCGCACCGATATTTCCCTGAATGATCGCACGCAGGTCATGCAGGACATCCGGCAGATGCACCTTTGCCTCCTCGATCTTGACACTTCCGTTTTCGATACGGCTCATATCCAGCACATCGTTGATCAGACTGAGCAGATGCTTGCCCGCGATACTGATCTTCCGGAGATATTGCAGCACATGCTCCTGATTGTCAATATGGCTGACTGCCAGCGCCGTGAAGCCAATGATGGCATTCATCGGTGTGCGGATGTCGTGGGACATATTATTTAAAAATACGGTTTTCGCCTTGCTCGCATGCTCCGCGGTCGCCAATGCATTTCGAAGCGCTGCATCCTGCTCCATTTCATGCTGCTTCTCTGCCGTCACATCCCGGTTGGCGAGCAGCACCGCATCGATATGTCCGTCCTTGTCGTACCGCTGGGGCACGATCAGCGACAGCATCCAGCTGCCGTCTGCCTTCTGCACCGTAAGCGAGAGCGAGGGCTTATCCTCCAGCCTCTGTACAACCGTATCCAGATCGAGGTATTCCAGATAGGGCTGGCGGTACGGCTCTGCGATCTCCTTGCTGATATACTCCCACTGGGCAGCTTTCCGGAATCCGTTTTGCCCGTCTGCATTTTTATCTGCTATTGAACCCTTGACAATCTCAATTGTCCGCGCACGCAGGTCGATCAGCATGATAGAGGAATACGCCCGTCCGATGGCATTGATAATACGCAGCCTTTTCTGCTCCCTTGCCAGTGCCGCCCGCTCCAAGCTGCTCTTGCCAAGCATCTGCAGCAGATAGATGACAACAGCCACCAGAATGTAGATGCCGCATACGATATTCCGCTTCATGAACACCTGTGAGCCGGGGAAAAACATATAGATTGTGTAATCCTCTGTCGCATCCCGCTTTCCATACCAGCTGCCCTTGTCAGATTTCAATTTTACGATGCTGTCTGCATCCGGATCGAAGGAACCTTTGTAAAGCTGATTGCATTCCTCCACAGACTTCCCGAGCAGCGCGGAACGGTTGCTGCTGACCACCTTGTCATCCACACACACGACCACGACACCGTTCATTTCAAACGGAAAATCCGCAAACAGCGTATCCAGCGACAGATCGCCGTAGGCTGCATTGCTGGGATCCTTTTTCAGATAGGTGATGAGGATCCCATCCGCGTCCCTGCGTGCCACCGCCGCAAAATCGTAGATATCCCCATCCACCGTCATCCGCGTCACATAGGTCTTTGTCGGGTAGTTGATAATATCTCTCACATAGGAGGTCTCTATCAGGTCGCTCCAGAGTGTCATGGCATCCGCGCCATCCGAAAGCTCCAGCTCGACCTCCAACCGGTCATTCAAAACGAGAACGCCGCTGAGTCTCTGCTCGTTAGCATAGTTCTCCACATCCTCCTGACGAAAGCCCCCTTGCCCTGCCAGATTGGTGCTCAGTTCTGTCGTCTTATCCAGCAGCCGCACAAGGCTCTTGACCTGATCGTTCGTCCGGTACGCATCATACCGGTTGATCCTAAGCTTGGTAAAGGAGATCGTTTCTTCCAGTGCGTTCCTTAAATTTTTCCGGTCAACGGTCTGGAAGCCGGCAAACAGGAAAATCCCCATGGCAACCAACACGCCAAAAAGCAGCAGACTGAAGCCCTTGTATATCCGTTTATTTTTCATCAGTCTGTCCTCCCCACACGGTTTTCTCCGGATCAAGGCCATATTTCTCTGCGATTGCACTGATCGTTCCATCCTCTTTCATTTCTTCAAGAACCGCTGTCAGATCCTCTGCCAGCTTTTCATGGGTGCCCTTATAAAATGCTACGCCGAGCTCCGACATATAGGGGCTCTCCTCCAGCATCCGGTATGCGTCCGTGCCATTGCCGGTCAGCTTCTGGATCAATGCCTCATGCCCTGCGATCGCATCTACATAGCCCTTGCGCAGCACGGCAAATATCTCCTCTGTGGAAGAAAAGCTGTTGACTTGCTTTACCTCCGGGAGATCGGAGTCCAAAATATGTAAAAAGAGATTCTCCGCCTTCGTGGTCGCCTGTACGCCGATCCTCTTATCCTTCAGATCCGCAAGCGTATAGATCTCACTGTCCGCACGCACTGCCACCACCTGACGGCTGTACATATACGGTCCCGCCCACTGGTATTTATCCTCCCGGTCTGTCATGGTATAACAGCTCCAGATACAGTCAATCGTCCCATCTGCAAGGTAATCGTCCTTATCCTCCCACGAAATGATCTGAAACTCCGGCTCATAGCCCAGCTTCTCAAATGCCTGCGTTGCGAGCTCTACATCAATGCCCGCATACTCTCCATTGATATCCAGATAGCTGTAGGGTTCAAATTTGTCAATGCCGACCCTGATCGTCTCCAGACTGCTCTTTTCCTGTTCCTGCTTCGTCTGACAGCCGGAAAGTATCCCAGCCGAGACAGCGAGCAAGCCCGCTGTCAGCAGGATCTTACATGCCCTTCCCTGCCATTTTTTATTACTTCCTGATATATGTATATGATTCATGTTTCTTTCTTCATCCATTCTATGTTGGTCAACGTGTCTGTTTCCTGACACTGCATCAGCAGTCCGTCACACTGCTCCCTTGTGTGTAAATATCCTGCTCAGCGTACACCCCCCCCCGATTTTATGGTGCGGATCGCTTTGATCAGCGTCCCCATCTCTATCGGTTTGGACACATGTGCATTCATGCCTGCCGCAAGGGAGGTCTGGATATCCTCCGAAAATGCATTGGCTGTCATGGCAATGATCGGGATGCTGCCTGCCAGCTCGTGGGAGCTGCTGCGGATTGCCCTTGTCGCCTCGTAGCCATTCATGACCGGCATCTGTACATCCATCAAAATGGCATCATAATCCCCCGGCGCAGAGCATAAAAATGCCTCCACTACCTTTTCGCCATCTTCGCAGACCGTACACTCCGCGCCCTCCAGCTTGAGCAGCTCGGTCAGTATCTCTGCGTTCAGCATATTATCCTCTGCACAGAGGAACTTCATCCCCCTCACTATATTGTCAGTCCCTATATCATCAGCCTCCTCGATCTCCTGCAACGTGTCCTTTGTCTCTGCCAGCTTCATGTCGAGCAGAATTTCAAAACAGCTTCCCTTGCCCTTTTCACTCTCTACATCGATCGTTCCGCCCATGAGTTCGACAAGATTCCGGGTGATCGCCATGCCAAGACCCGTTCCCTGGATCTTATTTGTCAGCGAGCTTTCTTCCCTTGTAAATGCATCGAAAATCCTGTACTTAAAATCAGCATCCATACCAATGCCGTTATCCTTTACCAGAAAACGGTATCTGGCATAAGCAGGCGAATGTCCCGAGTATTCCTCGATATAAAACTGGATCGCGCCGCCGTCCTGCGTATATTTGACTGCATTGGACAACAGATTGCTGAAAATCTGCACCAGACGGACATTATCTCCGTACAGCCATTCATGCCGGATATCCTCCGTGACAATTTCAAAGGTCTGATGTCTGGCTTCCGCCTGCGGTCGGAACAGAATTTCTATTTCATGGATCAGTCTGCGAATCGAAAAATCTGCATAATTCAGGGTCGTTTTCCCGGATTCGATCTTATTCATGTCGAGTACATCATTGATGATGCCGAGCAGATTCTGGGCAGAAAGCTCGATCTTTTTTATGTACTCCCGCACCCGCGCCTCGTCGCCTGCATCATGCTCGATCAGTGAGATGATACCGACAATGGCATTCATCGGTGTACGGATGTCGTGTGACATATTGGAAAGGAAATCGGTCTTTGCCTTATTCGCGATCTCCGCAGCCTGCAATGCCTCCGTCGCAGCAGTCTGAGACTCCTTCAGCTCCTGATTCAGCCGTTCCAGCTCCCGGATGCTCTCCTGCTGCTGCTCGCGGTTTCGCTGTTCATACTTCGCATTCTGATCTGCAACGCTGATCCGGTTCAAGCTGATCAGCAAACCGACCACCAGCAGTAAAATGAGCGTTGATGCGATCAATATATTGCTCCAGACTGTGTGCTGATAAGTCGTGAGTGTATTATCCACCGTCTTTCTCGGCACAATGCAGACCAGCATGGAATGATTGTTTGTGACCGGACAATAGCCTAAATAATATGCCTTGTCGCCGCCGAACAGTTCGACGCCCTGATTCTGCGCCTGAAACTCCTTCTCCAGCATAGCACTCTGCGCTTCCGTCAATGCCTGATCCTGCTTTAAATGCTTGAGCAGGGAGTAGTTCTGGAACAGCTTCTCATCCTGCTGGTTCGTATAGACCACATTTCCCTCTGCGTCCAGCATAAACAGATATGCCGAACCCTGATAGGCATAGAGCTTTAAGATGGAATCCATGCTCTCGCGCCCGATCAATGCTCCGATGGCTGTATATGTCTCTCCGTCAATCTGATATTCCTCGCATGGAATCGCCATAAGGAAACCTGTTTTCATCGTTGTCCCATCATTATAGGAAATCAGCTTGGCAATATTCTGTCCCTCCTGCAGATCCATCAGAAGTGTACTGGACACCTCAAGCCTGCGTTCCTTTTTATCAATGGTCAGAGCCGCCCCGTTCTCCTTGATAAAGAAAATCTGTGCGTCCGTCTCCTTCTGCCAGCTTTCGAGGAAATTCCTGGTGTCCGCGTTTTCCAGAACCGCTGTATTGCCCTGTGCCACATATCCATCGATGACTCTCAGGCGGCTGTAAAAGCCCTCCACCTGCAGCTCGTAGGTCTGCTGGATCTGTTCCACGACCGCCTGCATACTGAGCTTGCCATTTTCCTCAATAGTTCTGTCCATTTTATTGATCATCATTGTCACTGAACTGGCAACACCGATGATCAGCAATACCATAAAAACCAATGTGATTATTTTTCTTTTTTTCATGATCTGCATTTCATATACCTGCCCCAATAGTTACCTGATCTCTATATAATCCTCCGGCTCTGCCGGCTGGCTTCCATCTGCTAGCGCTGTTGTCCATGCAGATGCCAGGTCTGTGCCGTCAAGCGGTGTCAGCTCCCGCTCCGGCTCCATACTCCGCAGAACAGTCATGAAAGCATCCGTAAGCAGAACCGAATATTCCTTTTTCTCATCCAGCGCTTCGCCGTCGATCTGCAGCTCCTCCAGAGAAAATCCGTCCTCATCATCCTGCAGAACCATCTTTATTCCGGATGCGATCGGCAACTCGTATTTGCTGGCAGGCTGAAAACCACCGTCTGTGCCTGTCAGATACCGTTCCACCAGCGCTTTGATCTGCGCACCTGTCAGTTTTTCAAGGTACAGGGAAGATACATTCGATTTATGCGCAATCATTAGACTGACCCGGTTGTCGGTGCAGCCGCCCTCGTAGATCGATGATGTAAAATAATAATAAGGTGCTAACGCAATTTCAGCTCCGTTTTCACCCCGCACCGAGGACAGGATAGATGATGCCGCATCCCTGCCGCCGTCAGCGTTCAGGGAAAGCTCATATTGATTGTCGAACGTAACGGTCGTTTCTGTCTCATCCTCCCCGCCATTTATGACGCTCTTGAAGGCTTCATATGCCTGATCCGCATCCATTGTCCCTGTCA
Source organism: Oscillospiraceae bacterium (assembly GCA_963640395.1). GTDB lineage: Bacteria > Bacillota > Clostridia > Lachnospirales > Lachnospiraceae > W0P33-017. The sequence continues at coordinate 7,603 of CAVHZH010000034.1, read as the reverse complement.
GAAGTCCGCGCACAGCCATGGCGCTGGCGTCAAAGGATTTCTGGGAGGAATAGCGGATATAATAGCTGTGATTTTCGAGTTCATCCTCCAGACCTGCCATATCATCCGTAATGGACGGGACATCCGGGTTGAAGGAGATCACACTGCTGCCGTTCGCGATCAGCTTCTGCCCTTTCTCCGAAATCATGCATTCGAGCACACCCATCGCCGTCTCCAGCTTGTCCGGGTCATCCTCCAGTTCCTTATTAAATGCTACATGTAAGGACGGTGTCATATAAATAAAGCCCTCGTTGGAATCCTGCGAAAAATACGGCAGACGTACCAGCTCGTCATACATCTGCTCCCGGCATTGCTGCATATGTACCGGAGAACCGTGAAACATCGCTGCCTTTCCATCGACAAACAGCTGCATCGCCGTGGCTGTATCGCAGTTCAGATCCTCCTCCGTAAAATGTGAATCCTTCAGCAAGGTATCTGTGTCCGCGAAAATCTTTTTCCACATGGTATCGTCAAAGTCGATGTCCCCCTGTGCGCTCTCCGCCCCGCTTCTCCATGTAATGCCCTCGAGACTCGTCAGCTCACCGATGCCGCCCGCCTGCACCATCTCATGGCTCGACCAGTCCTCTGCCAGATCAAGCGCATAGGGCTTGATGCCGTTGTCGGAAAAGACCTGACAGGCATTGACATAGTCCTCATAGCTCTGCGGCAGCTCCAGTCCATACTGGTCAAACAGGGTCTTATTCGCGATGATGGTCTGCGGGATGCCGCATACCGGCAGCCAGTTGATCTCCCCATCGCTGTTTTTATAATATTGCAGTGAGTAGGAGGAGTACTCTGACACCACATCATAGGCTGCAAAATCCATCAGATATGGCTGCAAATCCTTTGCGTCCGTCCCGGCAAACCGGCGCACCGTGATGATATCCGGCAGCTCCCCGTGCTCGTTCAGATAGCTGTACAGGTCTGTATCATTATTTCCTGCAATAAATTCAATCTCCGTGTCCGGAAACTGCTCGTGCAGGTAAGGTGTGAGATCCTCGATCAGATCCGTATCCCACAGATATACTGTGAGTGCCTCCGCCTCTTCCTGCGCGCTTTCCTGCACTGATCCACAGCCGGCAAGTCCCATGATGACGGCAGCCGCTGCCACCAGACCACTGCTCAGTGCTCTCTTTATTTTCATAATCTGCGTTTGTCTCCTTTGTGGTTTTCCGTGATTCCCTATATGCTCAATCTATTCAAAAAATTAGGGAAACGCTGATTAAATCAGCATTTCCTTAGTCCTAGCTATTCTATCTTAATATACACTTCCTCACAGGGCTTTGCAAGTAAAAATACCGGCATTCATTTTTTAAGTTTTTTGTATTTCATATGGAAATTCTATTGACAACAATGGTATAATGGTTTTTGCGGGTCTACCCGCAATCACCTAACCATAGGTACAAAAGGAAAGGAGGATTCCAATGAAGAAGCTGGAGGACTATGTCAGAACCATCCCGGACTTTCCGGAGCCCGGCATCATGTTTCGTGACGTTACCAGTATTTTGCAGGATGCGGACGGTTTTCAGTTAGCGATCCAGTCACTGCTGGAGCTCGTCAAGGATGTTCCCTGTGATGTCATTGCCGGCACCGAGTCGCGCGGATTTATTTTCGGCGCACCGCTCGCCTACGCGATGAAAAAGCCGTTTGCGCTCATCCGCAAAAAGGGAAAGCTGCCCTGCAAAACCGTTTCTACGACCTATGAGCTGGAATATGGCTCTGCGGAGATCGAAATGCATGCAGATGCCATCACGCCCGGTCAAAAGGTCATTCTGGTCGATGACCTGATCGCTACAGGCGGTACGATCGAGGCTGCTGCAAGGCTGGTGGAACAGCTCGGCGGCGAGGTGGTCAAAATCGTATTTCTCATGGAGCTCGCCGGACTTCACGGCAGAGACAAGCTGGCGAAATATGATGTCGCTTCTGTTATTTCCTATGAAGGAAAATAGGAGGCGCGCGGATGACGCAGCCGTCATCCACGCAAACATGTAACCCAAGAGGAGAATTTCACACAGAAAGGAAATGTTACTATCATGGAACGTTTTTTCAAGCTGAAGGAAAACAACACAGATGTGCGTACCGAGGTCATCGGTGGTATCACAACATTCATGACGATGGCGTACATTCTGGCAGTCAATCCGACAATGTTATCCGTAGCCGGTATTGATGCCACTGCTGCACTGATCGCTACCTGTCTGGCATCCTTTGTCGGAACAATGTGTATGGCGCTCATGGCAAACTATCCGTTTGCACTTGCACCCGGTATGGGTCTGAATGCCTACTTTGCATATACCGTATGTATCGGTATGGGCTATGACTGGAGAGTCGCACTCGCCGCAGTCGCTGCTGAGGGTGTCGTATTTATCGTCCTGTCACTGACCAATGTCCGCGAGGCGATCTTCAATGCGATCCCCGCTACACTGAAAAAGGGTGTGACTGCCGGTATCGGTCTGTTCATCGCATTTATCGGCTTACAGGGCGCAAAGCTCGTTGTCAACAGCGATTCTACACTTCTTACTTATGTAAACTTCCGCTCCAGCTTCCACACACAGGGTATCTGTGCAATCCTTGCACTGATCGGATTATTCATCATCATCGTTTTACATATCAAGGGTGTGAAGGCTGCCATCCTGATCGGTATCATCGCTACATGGGTGCTGGGTATGCTGGCACAGGCAACCGGACTGTATCAGGTGACACCCGATGCAGGCTTCTATTCCCTGTATCCTTCCCTCGGTATCACAGATTTCTCAAAATTTGGTGAGACCTTCGGACAGGTATTCAAGGCTGATTTCTCAGGTGTAAGCATCACGAACTTCATCGTTGTGCTGTTTGCATTCCTCTTTGTAGATATTTTTGATACGATCGGAACACTGGTCGGTGTCGCTACAAAGGCTGACATGCTGGATGAGGACGGCAAGCTCCCCCGCATCAAGCCCGCACTGCTGGCTGACGCGATCGCTACACTCGTAGGTGCGATCTTCGGTACATCTACCACTACTACCTTCGTAGAGAGCTCTGCCGGTGTAGGTGCCGGTGCGAGAACCGGTCTGTCCTCTGTAGTCACAGGTCTGCTGTTCTTACTCGCCATCTTCTTTGCACCGATCTTCACAGCCGTTCCCGGTTTTGCAACCGCTCCGGCACTGATCTTCGTTGGATTCCTGATGGTAACAGCGATCGTGGATATCGACTTTACCGATCTGACCGAGGCTGTTCCCGCATATCTGTGTCTGCTGGCTATGCCTTTGATGTACAGCATCTCAGAGGGTATCGCCATCGGCGTTATCTCTTATGTAGTCATCAATGTATGCTGCGGCAAGGCAAAGAAGATCACACCGTTAATGTACGTCCTGACGGTTCTGTTCATTGCCAAGTATGTATTCCTGTAAAACAGATATACATATGCACCGAAAAACCGCCCTGCGATTCAATCGCAGGGCGGTTTTTTATCTGTTATTTCACTATGCAGCGTTTCCATTCCTCATACCGTTTCTGGTATTTTTCATGTATGTCATTTCTCGGATAAAAGGTTTTCTCCACCTGTACCATTTTTCCAAAGGCTTCCTCATAGCTGCATATGCCGAGCCCGACTGCGCCAGCGATCGCTGCTCCCACCGAAGAAACCTCGAGATTTTTCACCTTTTCGACCTTCATATTGAACACATCTGCCTTGAGCTGTAACCAGCGGTCAGACTTACCGCTGCCGCCTCCTACACGGATCGTATCAAACTGGCGGTCGAGCTGCATAAAGAGCTGTACATACTCCCATGAGAGGAAGGTCATTCCCTCGATTAAGGTATGAAACAGCATCTGCATATCGGTCAGATTGCTGAAATTGATAAAGCATCCGGTACCTGTATCCAGCCCTGTTGTATAGAACGACTTATTTTCACCGTCAAATACCGCCTGATCGAAATATTCATTGAGCTTACCCATATCGTTGGTATGGATCATATTATGGAGAAACCACAACAGATCCTTTCCGGCAGGATGTGCCTTGATCGTCACATAGGTATCGCTGGTCGGTCCTGCAACAGTCTGTACATTTGCCATTTTTAACGTATCCAGATAAGCTGTGCGCAGATAGCCGTAATGGTCAAAGGTGCCTCCGACATTTCCTAAAATACGGTCATCATGTTTCAGACCCAGTCCGATGAAACCGACTGCCGAATCATGTCCGCCCGGAAAGACCGGAATCTCATACGGCAGAGCCACATCCCCATAGGAAGATATCGTACCGATCTGCTGATCTCCACCGCAAATGTCCGGACCCATCTCCTGCTCATTGGAATCGATCAGCTTCATCAGCTCATCTGACCATTTTTTCGTATGTACATCCAGCATCAGCTTCCGGTTCGCCACGGAATAATCACTCACTGGTCCCAGACCCAGCTTCAAATTGACGTATTGTTGTAAGGTGAGATAATATGTTGCCTTTTCCGCTACGTCTGGGAGATATTTTTTGATCCAGTGGATTTTGGCACCTGTATTTCTGGGTGTCAGCGGGCATCCGGAAATATATTCAAACTGCTCCACGCCCAACACATCTGTATACAGCTCCATATCATTTTTGGCTCTCAAATCAAAGGAAGCGATCATCGGACTTACCGGCTCACCATGCTCATCGACGGCTACAAGGCTGTCGCCTATGTATGAAAAAATGATTCCTCTGATCCTGCAGTCACTGTCCAGATGCCCGATCACCTTTCCTGTCGTTTTCACCGATGCATTCCAATAATCATTGACATTGATTTCATGGAAATCCGGTCCGGGGCTGTAATACAGCACCGGCTCGCTGACACCTGCAATCACATCTCCGTTTTTTAAGTCTATCAGATTAGTTCTGGCATTCGAGGTTCCAAAATCGACTACCATTATACATTCTTTCATATCAATAAGTCCTCCGGTCACTGCTATTTTTTATGCGTTTGCCTTTCTGGCGTCAATCTCCTGCATAATTTCTTCAAATTTTTCCTGTGTCAGATTATAAGGAAGCACTGCGATCAGCATCAAAATTCCTCCGATAATCAGCGGAACAGAATTCAGGTAATAAATTCCGGTATTCGTAACTGCTGCCTGTACATCCAGCGCTCCATCGTACTGAATCAATGCCAGTGCCTGTCCGACTGACCATGTTGCGATCGCGATGGCGATCTTTCTGGCAAATGCACAGGAGGATACGACTGCTCCCGGTGCCCTGACTCCGGTTTTCCACTCGCCGTACTCGATCGTATCCGGGATCATGCCCCATACAACAGAGAAGGAAGCATTTAATGTAATTCCAAACATTGCAAATCCAAGTGCTACTAATGCATAATTTTGATGTGCGATCAAAAAGATCACGCCGTTTAAGATCGTCAACACTGCTACCAGAATCATGGTGTTTTTCTTGCCCAGCTTTTTGTACAGTCCCGGCAGCGGGATGATTGCCGGAATACCGATCAGGGAAACGATACTGTTAAAGCCGGTCAACAGGTTTTCATTTCCAAGATAATATTTGCAATAATACATTACTACTGCAAAACGGAAATTGAAAGTCCATGCAATAAACATCAGTAAAAAGATCATCAAAATACAGGGTTTATTCTTTAATACCATCTTAAAACCATCTAAAACACTGGTCTTTTCTTCTTTTTCTAATACAATTCGCTCCTTTGTGCCAAAGAAAGCGATCAGCAGCATAATGGCCGCCAGAATTCCCATAACCATTGCAGCGCCCTGATAGCCGCGTGCTTCATTTCCTCCGCCAATCCTGGTTACTAACGGTAATGCTGCTAAAGAAACGAACAGAGATCCGGTTGCGGAACCACCGATCTTGAATACGTTCAGCACACCTCTTTCATTAGTGTTGGTCGTCATAGCTGAGCATAAGGTACTATAAGCTGTATTGATAAATGCATAGCATATGTTTACGATCAGGTAGGTAGCCATCGCCCAGATGACCTTCGTTCCTTCGCCTGCCTGAATCTTTGTAAAGCAGAGCACCAACGCGATTGCCTGTGGAATTGCGCCAAATAGACAGAATGGCCGATAGGTTCCCCATCTGGTTCTTACCTTATCGGCAATCGGTCCTGCCGAAATAGCTGTGAATGCATCTACTAAGTTACAAACTAAAAAGATGTTCGACGCTATCGCTGCGCTGATACCTAAAATATCTGTGTAATAATACAGAATAAAGGTGGATAAGAAGTTTCCAAACAAGGTTCCATACACGTCTGCTGCACCATAGGAAAACCGCTCTCTCCATGATAATTTGATATTCGCAGCTTCCAATGTCTGTTTTACTTTCTCCATGATTATACCCCTTTCCCTGATCCGGGAGATCACTCTCCCGGATACCAGATCTTCTATCTAATTGTTAACGGCTGAGTATTGAAAATACGGAACTGCTCCTTTACAGAATCAATGCCTGCCTGCTCTGCGATCGGCGAAACCTCCGGCCACATAATATTGCCCTCTGACTCCTTCATTGCCTCGTATGCAGCTTTGGAAATGTCCATCGCCAAGCCTGTAAAGAAATTGATCTTGCTGATTCCCAAATCGATACACTTGCGGAAATCCTCCTCCGGCAAGCCGGAACCGCCATGTAATACGAGCGGCACATCTACGAGATCACGGATGGTCTTTAAACGGTCAAAATCCAGCTTCGGTGTTCCGACAAACTTTCCATGAACCGTTCCGATCGATACTGCCAGCGCATCAACACCTGTTTCCTTTACAAACTCTACGGCATCCTGCGGATTGGTATACATGCTCTCATCCGGCGCTCCGGTCGCAGGACAGTTCTTAGAGCCCGGCACATGACCGATCTCGGCTTCTACCGAAATACCACACGCATGGGCGATCTTCACTACCTCTTTTGTCTTTGCGATATTTTCTTCAATCGGAAGAATGGAGCCATCAAACATGACAGAGGAGCATCCGTAATGAATTGCCTGCATCACAATATCGAAATCCTTGCCATGATCCAGATGCATACATACCGGCACGCTTGCCTTTCTTGCGCGGTCGAGAATGAACTGCATCAGATAAGGCGTCTGCTTTACCTTAAATGCCGGTGTGGGAACCATCATAATGACCGGCACATGTTCCTCCTCTGCTGCCTTGATGACTGCCTCCGCCAGCAGATAATCCGTGGCATTAAAAGCTCCTACCGCATACTTTTTTGCTCTTGTTTCCTTTAAAATCTCTGATAATGTAACTAACATAATACTCCTCCCTTATGGATTGATGATGACCTTGATGGCCTCTCTGTCTGTTCTGTTTACCTCTAATGCTTCAAAATAATCGTCCAGCTTGAACTTATGTGTAATAAACTTATCTACCTTTACCTTGCCGTCTGCCATGTAAGCCAACGCTCTGTCGAAGCAGTAGGTCTGGCAGGAAACTCCGATATATTTCTGCTCATTGTAATGGATCTGGTTGAACCAATCCGGCGAAATCACGAAGTCCTCCTTTGAATGGTAGCTGCCATACTGGATAAATCTGCCGCCTTTTTTCAGGAACTTGAATACACTCTGTACTAACGGCCAGTATCCGGTTGTGTCGATGATCGCATCTACAC
>CAVHZH010000033.1:0-20479 GCA_963640395.1 Oscillospiraceae bacterium | reverse complement strand
TTCTTATCCGCCGCAGGAGCATGAAGTCCGGTGGACTTCAGATCTGCTCCGACCGGAGTGGCAACGTAGAAGCGATCCTGCCCGGAGGGCTTTTTATGTAATGGGAAATTCATCGGAATTTCCTATTACATAAAAAACGATTCAGAACCAAAATAAGTTCTGAATCGTTTTTTCATTTTATTTTCATACTCCCAACGGCTTTTTTGTAGGCATCCCCGATTTTCTCGGATAAGTCTTTGCCGTCTTTTTTTCTTTTTTTATCATTACAAAGCTGCGGTTTAAGTCTGTGCCTTCCAGTTGAAAAGGAATCACCTGTTCAAACTGTCCGCCTAATAAAAAGATTGCCTTTTTTGCGGCAGTCAGTTCTTTCTCAATCTCACCAGATTTATAAGAAATAAACGATCCGCCGATCTTCACAAATGGCAGGCAATATTCAGACAAGCTCGACAGATTTGCGACTGCCCGTGATACGCAATAATCATACTGTTCTCTGTATTTCTGGTCATGTGCGAGATCCTCTGCTCTAGCATGTACCGTCTGGATATCTGTCAACCCCAGCTCACCGATCACTTCATCCAAAAATAAAATACGTTTATTGAGTGAGTCCGCCAATGTGATTCTCAGATCCGGAAACATAATCTTTAATGGCATTCCCGGAAAACCAGCTCCCGTACCGAGATCAATCACAGAAACAGACCTTGTGAGATCGACATACTGTGCCAATGCAATGCTGTCCAGAAAATGTTTGTCCAATACTTCCTCAAACTCTGTGATTGCTGTCAGATTCATTACCTTATTTTTTTTAACGAGCATCTCGTAGTATGTGACCAACTGCTCCTGCTGCTCTTTTAAAAAAGGAATCTCCCACTTTTCTAATATTTTTTGAAAACGTGTAAAATCGTAATTCATATATGCTCCTGTTTATTTTACTCCTAGATATACAAGCAAAACAGAAATGTCCGCAGGCGATACACCCTGAATACGCGATGCCTGTCCGAGTGATAACGGCTTTAATTTATTTAGTTTCTGTCTCGCCTCGATACGAAGCCCGCTGATCTGTTCATAATCAAGATCATAGGAAAGCTTTTTATTCTCTAATCGCTTAAATTCTTCTACCTGCTTGATCTGTCTCGTAATATATCCATCATATTTAATATTGATATTTACCTGCTCACGAACCTCCGGGTGCAACTTGGGGCGCTCCGAATCAAGTGGTGCGAGCAGCTCATAATCAAGCTCCGGTCTGCGGATCAACTCTGTCAAAGTCATTCCTGTATTGAGTGCTACGCTCCCATGTGCTGACATAAACTCCTGCGTTTTTTTATTTGCGCCAACAATGACATGTGAGACGCGCTCAACCTCCTCCACGATCAGCTTCTTTTTTAACTCTACCCACTCATAACGCTCATCGGAAATCAGACCGATCTCATGTCCCTTCGGTGTCAGTCGAAGATCTGCATTGTCCTGCCGCAGCAGCAGACGGTATTCCGCACGTGAAGTCATCATACGGTAAGGCTCTACATTTTCCTTTGTGACGAGATCATCGATCAGCACGCCAATATATGCTTCACTGCGGTCGAGAATCAAAGGCTCGCGACCGAGAATCTCCATCGCTGCATTGATGCCGGCGACGATTCCCTGTGCAGCTGCCTCCTCATAACCGGAGCTGCCGTTTGACTGTCCGCCGCTGAACAATCCCTTGATTTTTTTAAATTCCAGCGTCGGATATAACTGGTTCGGATCAAAGCAGTCATACTCGATCGCATATGCGTTACGTGTGATCTTACAATGCTCCAGTCCGGGCACAGTCCGATACATCGCATACTGGACATCCTCGGGTAAAGAGGACGACATACCGGAAATATACATCTCATTCGTATGGATTCCTTCCGGCTCTACAAATAACTGATGTCTGTTCTTGTCTGCAAATTTTACTACCTTATCTTCGATGGAAGGGCAATATCTCGGACCGATGCCATCAATCACACCGGAATACAAGGGCGAGCGGTCAAGATTGGCGCGGATAATCTCATGTGTCTGTTCATTTGTATAAGTCAGCCAGCATGATACCTGATCCTTTTGAATCGATTCGGGATCTGTCGTAAATGAAAACGGTATGATCCGCTCATCGCCAAACTGCTCTGTCATTTTAGAAAAATCAATAGATTTCCGGTCGATACGCGCAGGCGTACCGGTCTTAAAGCGGCGCACCTCAATCCCATTTGCAATCAGGGAATCTGTCAGATGGTTAGCCGCCTGCAAGCCATTCGGTCCGGTATGAGTCACGACATCACCATACAGACAACGCGCTTTCAGATAAACACCTGTACACAAAACTGCCGCCTTACAATGATAGGTCGCACCCGATACTGTCTTTACACCTGTCAATACACCATTATCTACGATAATCTCAGACACCTCTGCCTGACGGATTGTCAGATGCTCCTGATTTTCAAGTGTCCGGCGCATTTCTCTGGAATAATCGGATTTATCTGCCTGTGCACGAAGTGAATGCACCGCAGGTCCCTTTGACCTGTTCAGCATTTTTGACTGGATAAACGTCTTATCGATATTGATACCCATCTCCCCGCCGAGCGCATCGATCTCCCGCACGAGATGTCCCTTTGAGCTGCCTCCGATATTCGGGTTGCACGGCATCATCGCAATACTGTCCACACTTACCGTAAATACGATCGTCTCCAATCCGAGTCTCGCACAGGCAAGTGAAGCCTCGCATCCCGCATGACCTGCTCCGATGACACATACATCATAATTTTCTTCAATAAACGGCATTTTTTTATCTCCTCATTGATCCCTATTTACCCATACAAAATTCGCGGAAAATCTTATCTGCCAGATCATCCGTGATCGATTCCCCGATAATCAGACCCAGCTTTTCATAAGCATTCAACAGATCTACCGTATAAAAATCCTCAGGTACAAGATCTTCAATACTCTGCTTTACGAGCTTTAAGCTATTCAACGCCTCGACCAGACATTCCTTTTGCCTTAGATTGGTAATATATACTTCATCATTGTATGTGACTTCCCCATGCAAAAACATCGCCCTGATCTGTCCGGTCAGCTCATCCATTCCATCGCCGTACTTCGCAGAGCAGACAATGACCGGCATACCAAGCCGTTTCTCCAATTGTTTTTTTGTGATGACCGGAGAAAGATCACATTTATTTAACAGGACAATTACTTTTTTCTCCCGGATCAAAGACATGATCTCCTCGTCCTCTCTGTCCAGTTCTGCCGACGAATCGACTACATGCAGCACAAGATCTGCTTCTTCTAATGAACGCTTTGCCCGCTCAACTCCGATTTTTTCGACTGCATCCTCTGTATTCCGGATTCCGGCTGTATCTGTAATATGCAAAATAATTCCGTCCAGATTATAATCTTTTTCTAATATATCACGCGTCGTTCCGGCTACGTCCGTCACGATTGCATAATCAGTGCCGAGCAACAGATTCATGAGCGAAGATTTGCCCGCATTCGGTTTACCTACGATCACTGTTTTCAAGCCTTCCGAAAGCACCCTGCCGTTATCTGAATTTTGCAGTAATTTTGTAATCTCACCGATCAGACGCTCTACGACCGGGGAAAGCTGTTCCCCGTAACCATCGAGATCGTAGTGCTCCGGGTCATCCAGTGCTGCTTCAATATAAGCCGACTCATGCAAAATCGTCTCACGAAGCTCCATGATCTTATTCTTTACTGCTCCATGAAGCTGCTTCATGGAGCTATCCAATGCAAACTGGTTCTGCGCATGGATGACATCCATCACGGACTCCGCCTGCGAGAGATCGATACGTCCGTTCAAAAAAGCCCGCTTTGTAAATTCACCCGGCTCTGCGGGTCTTGCGCCCGCATGCAGTAAAAGATCCATAATGCTGCAAATGACAAGCTGACCGGCATGGCAATCGATCTCTACGACATCCTCTGCTGTATAGCTGTGCGGCGCACGCATTAAAAGCACTAAAACCTCATCCACAATATGATCCTGTTGATCTACAATATGACCATAATGCATCGTATAAGTTTTCTGTTCGCTCAGCTTTTTTCCTTTTTTTGACCGGAAGATAGAATCCACGATCTCAATCGCATGGACGCCGCTGACGCGGATCACACTGATGCCGCCGCCCATACCGCTTGCATTCGCAAATATTGTATCAGAATAGATCTGATTTTGTATCGTATCCATATTTCTTCTGCTTTCTATAAATTGTTAAGAATCCTGCAAAGCATGATTCTCCGCCTGCGGCGGGTCGCTTTGGTGACATCTACACTTCCTATCACCTACAGAACCTGCCACCGGCAGCTTCCTCCGGATGCAGGGCAGCATAAAAATAACAGGTAAATGTAAATCACACTTACCTGTTATCATAACACATGTTTTTATTTTTTTAAAGTGACAACCACATGTCTGTAGGGTTCTTCGCCCTCGCTGTGTGTAGAAACATACTTGTCATTCTGTAATGCAGAATGGATCACACGGCGCTCAAACGGATTCATCGGCTCTAAGGAAACCGGACGCTTGGTACGCTTTACCTTGTAGGCGATGTTTTTCGCAAGATTTTCCAGAGTCTCTTTTCTTCTCTTGCGGTAGTCCTCTGTATCAAGCTTTACCTTTACATAGCTGTCAGACTGCTTGTTGATCGCAAGGTTGGTCAGATACTGTAAGGAATCAAGTGTCTGTCCGCGCTTTCCGATCAGCATACCCATCTCAGGCCCGCGAAACTCGACATCAATCATTTTATTCTCTTTGTCAACCTTTGTGATAATCTCTACCTCAAGCTGCATTGCCTGAAATACCTGTGATAAGAAGCTCTTCACGCCCTCCTCTAAAGGCGCATAATCAACAGGTGCAAATGCTCTTTCTGTTCTCTCGTTTTTCTGAACCGGAGCGCTCTCCTTCTTAGGTGCAAAAGCAGGCTGCTTATTTTCTGCCTTCTCTTTTACAACCGTCTCTTTCACAACTTCCTTTACGGCAGTTTTCCTGACAACCTCTTTCTTTTCAGGAACATCCACCTTTTTGCGCGCCTTTATCACTGCATCCTTACGATTGATTCCTAAAAATCCTGCGCTGCCCTTCTCAATGACTTCATATTCTAACTGATCGCTTGTCACACCAAGCTGAACTAACGCATCTGTAATCGCATCATCGATTGTTTTTGCTCTTACTTCAATATAATCCATGTTGCCTTTTCCCCCTATTTATTATTCTTTTCGTTAAACTCTTTCACTAAGTTAGCCTTTGCAGTCAGACTGTTCGGATTGATATTCTTTGCCTTCTGCGCCGTCTCATATGCCTTCTGAACCTTTTCGTTCTTTTCTTCCGAAGAAACGTTATTGCTCAGGTTGGTATCGCGCTTGGTGCTCATGCTGGCTGCCTGATAGATCTGGCTCTGATAAACACCCATCTTATTTCGACGCTTCTCTGCCTTTTTCTCTGCTTTGTCTTTATTTTTCTCAATGACAGCATCCAGATCTATCTTCTGAAAATGCTTATTGATCAAAAACTGCTGCACACCACGTACCAGCGCACTTGCGATCCAGTAGATACCAAGTCCGACAGGAACTGTGAAACAGAATACCAGTGAAAACAGCGGCATTGTGCGGTTCATCGTTTTCATCTGCTGTGCCATCTGGTCATTTGCCTGTGAATCAGACTGGGGCATGAGCTTGAAGTTCAATACCTGTGTCAGATAAGATAACAGCGGAATCAAAACAGCGGCTAAGACCATCAGATAGTTTCCTGCCTTAAAGGAGGAAGTGATGATATTTAACGGTGAGTTTGAAATATTGAGTCCGAAAAAGTTATTCAGATGATTCAACTGCGTCTGTACACTTCCGATCGTGTCAGTCAGAGAAGGAAAGCTATCTCTTAACGTATCCCATCCGGCTACATTCATGCTGTATAACGCATCAATGATGTAGTTTCCGGCATTACTTCCGGTAAAATCAGCATTTTTCACGGTCAGCTTCAACGTCGTGACCAGCGTATCCATCGTAGCTGCATAACCGGATGTTCCCATGATTCCGTCTACGAGCGGAGTAAAGACATTTTTTACACTCGTAACATATGCGGGTACATTGCAAAACACACGATACAGTGCAAACAGGATCGGCATCTGGATCAAAAGCTGCACACAGCTGCCGGTCGGAGAAACACCGTACTTGTCATATACCATCTGTGTTTCTTCGGTCATCTTCATCTGTGCTTCCTGACCCTTTTTACCCTGATACTTTTTCTTGATTGCTTCTAACTCGGGGTTCATCAGCTTTGTCATAACAGAGAACTTCTGCTGCTTGATCGTGAGCGGAAGCAGACAGGTATAGATCAGAATAGTAAATACAATGATAGTGAGACTGATATTTTCGATACCAAGTCTGGATAGAAGCAGATACAATTCATTCATGATCCATCCCAACACCCTTGCAATCGGTCCGAGAATCGCACCGTTATATTGCGTTAAGATAATTTCAGTCAATGATTTTTCCTCCTAAATTTGCAATACACGTTCCTGACACGAATCATTCTGATCTCATCAGGAACAGGATCGTACCCTCCCTTTGAAAAAGGATTGCACCGCAAAATCCGCCAGGCTGTCAGGACGCCGCCCTTGATTGCACCGTGCTTTTGAATCGCTTCCAGTCCATAGGCTGAGCAGCTCGGAATATACGGACACCTTGTCCCTTTGTAGGGAGAAATATTTTTCTGATAAAATTTAATCAGGTATACAAATAGTTTTTTCATTTTTTAAAATATGGTGAAGATTTGCAAGATGGAGCAGCGAACTCTCCACCTGATGATAAGAAATGTCCTTTGCGGACACTCTTGCAATGACTACCACATCTAAACCATTATTAAATGTGTCCTCGTGTAATCGATACACCTCTCTGATCAGTCTGGTGAGATGGTGTCTTACTACGCTGTTTCCAACTTTTTTGCTGACAGAGATACCCAGACGATTATGCTCTGTCCCATTCTTACGCACATACATCACAAGATATCTGTTTGCATAGGATCTCCCATTACGGTATACATTCTGGAAATCCTGATTTTTCTTTAATGATTCTGAAAACTTCATGCACGTAACCTCATAAAAAATGCTTCTGAAAAATTTCTTAAAATTTTCCGTAAAAAGAAGAAAGACCACATAAAACTGTGGTCCCGTGCTATACTGCTATGCTGATAATTTCTTTCTTCCTTTTAATCTTCTTGCAGCTAATACTTTTCTTCCGCCTGCAGTGCTCATTCTTTTACGAAAACCGTGAACTTTAGATCTCTGTCTCTTTTTCGGCTGAAATGTCATCTTCATGTGGATACACCTCCTTTTTCATTGATAAAAGCGTCGCTTATCATTATATCAAAAAACTCCAGAAAGTCAATATTTATCTGGTCCTTTATTCACAACTAGGGCGAAAAATTTATATCCACTTCCACATTTTTTATTCACATACCTATGAACATACTGCTAACAACTATAAACAATCCACAATTTTTGTGGATAACCCGTGGATAACTCTGTTTTTAGCATGTGAATACGGGTTAATACTTTTTTTCATTGATAATTTTACATATTTAGTTTATTATAGTAGGTAAGTATGCGATATTCTGCCTTCAATGTGAATAAGTCAGAAACTGATCGCTTCAGATTGTTATAATTGTTATAATTGTTATATTTATTACTTCTATATAAAGGAAACAGTACACATGGAAATCATTCAGGACAAATGGGAAGAGATATTACTTACATTAAAGCAGGAATTTGATCTCTCAGATCTGGCTTTCAAATCATGGATCGCTCCATTAAAGATTGATCACATTGAAAATGATACGCTCTATATCCCCTGTGATGAACAGATCACAGCTAGTTATATTGCCAAAAAATACTCAAAACCGCTGAGTGTCGTGATCGAGGAGATCACCGGAAAAAGCTATGAGATCATATTTATCGAGACTGCACAGTTAAAGAAGTTAAAGCCTAAGACTGCCCGACCCATCAACCCGACTGAGATCTTAGACCGTTCCGGCTTAAACATGAACTATACCTTTGACCGGTTCGTTGTCGGAGCAAACAACCGTTTTGCACATTCTGCATCTCTGGCAGTCGCAGAATCGCCGGGAGATACATACAATCCCCTCTATATATATGGAGGTCCCGGACTCGGCAAAACGCATCTGATGCATTCGATCGGCAATTTTATTTTAGAACAGAACCCGGACGCGCGCGTCTTATATGTCACTTCCGAAGTATTCACAAACGAAGTGATCGATTCGATCCGTTCCGGTAATGCCAACGCGATGACCAAGCTCCGCGAAAAATACCGGACAGTCGATGTACTGATGATCGATGACGTACAGTTTATAATAGGAAAGGAAAGTACACAGGAGGAGTTCTTCCACACTTTTAACGAGCTGCACAGTGCCGGAAAACAGATCATCCTGACTTCCGATAAACCGCCCAAGGATATGGAGACCTTAGAGGAGCGTATCCGCTCACGTTTTGAATGGGGACTGATGGCTGACATCGGGTCGCCCGACTATGAAACACGTATGGCGATCCTCCGCAAAAAACAGGATCAGGAGGGCATCGCACTTGATAATGAAGTTTTAAATTATATTGCGACAAACATCAAGTCCAATATCCGTGAGCTGGAGGGTGCATTAAACAAGCTGATCGCCTTTAACAGACTGACCGGCAATGAGATCACAATGAACGTTGCTTCACATGAGCTCCAGAATATGATCAACCCGGACAAGCCGCAGGAGGTCACCTTACAGCTTATTGTGGAGATCGTCTGTGATCATTTCCAGATATCGATGGATCAGATCCTCTCTAAGAGCCGTACCAATGAGATCGCCAGAACCCGCATGATCGCTATGTATCTCGCAAAAACGATGACGGGCGCTTCACAAGATGCAATCGGTACATTCCTCGGAGGCAGGGATCATTCCACAGTTATCCACGGTATCAAGAAGATTGAGACGGAAATACAGGAAAATGAAGCTATGAGAAACCAGATCGAAGTCATTAAAAAGAAGATCAACCCGAATTAGTCCACATACTATCAAGGTGTATTCCTCATACTTTTCACCAAGTATTTCACGTTAATTTTTACGTGAAACCTAAGTTTTATGCGCGTTTCACGCGTTATGCACTTATAAACAACCCTTAAGACGAATACTACGAATAAGTTATATATTATATTACTTTATAGAACCGGAAAGGAGCTGCCGCAAACAATGAAACTCGTCTGTTCAAAATCTAATTTATTACAAGGTGTCAATATCGTATCCAAAGCTGTTCCTACGCGAACGACAATGGCGATCCTAGAATGTATCCTGATCGATGCATCCTCCGATGAGATCAAGCTGATCGCGAATGATATGGAACTCGGTATTGAGACAATCATTGAAGGAGATATCGAAGAGAACGGAATCATCGCCCTCGATGCCAAGATTTTCTCGGAGATCGTGAGAAAGCTCCCTGACAATGAAGTTGTAATTGAGACAGATGCTTCATTCAAAACCGTGATCACCTGTGAAAAAGCAAAATTCAATATTATCGGAAAATCAGGAGAAGATTTCTCTTATCTTCCCTATATCGAAAAAAATGATCCGATCGCTATCTCACAGTTTACGTTAAAGGAAGTGATCCGTCAGACGATCTTTTCAATTGCTGACAATGACAATAACCGTCTGATGACCGGTGAGCTGTTTGAGATCAACGAGAACCAGTTAAAGGTTGTATCACTGGACGGACACCGTATTTCGATCCGTAACATTGAACTGAAGGATCATTATGCAAATAAAAAGGTCGTTGTTCCCGGAAAGACATTGAACGAGATCAGCAAG
This sequence comes from Oscillospiraceae bacterium, assembly GCA_963640395.1. Lineage (GTDB taxonomy): Bacteria > Bacillota > Clostridia > Lachnospirales > Lachnospiraceae > W0P33-017. Next base: position 10,608 of record CAVHZH010000033.1, on the reverse strand, counting down.
ATCCTCCCCGGTTCGGTGGATGATGATGTGATCATCTATATTACGGACAATCATATTATTTTTGAATTTATGGATACGACGGTCGTATCCCGTCTGATCGAGGGAGAATATTTCAAGATAGACCAGATGTTGTCCTCAGATTATGAGACAAAGCTCAAGATCAACAAGCGAGAGCTGCTCAACTGTATTGACCGTGCGACACTTTTAGTCAAGGAGGGCGAAAAAAAGCCGATCATCATGGATATTAAAGACGGTGTCATGGAGTTAAAGATCAATTCTTTTATCGGATCAATGAACGAAGACATCAATATCGAAAAGACCGGAAAGGATATTCTGATCGGATTTAACCCGAAATTTTTCATCGATGCGCTTCGCGTCATCGATGAGGAGGAAGTGAGCCTTTATATGGTGAACCCGAAAGCACCGTGCTTTATCAGGGATGATGATAACCAGTTTATCTATCTGATTTTGCCGGTCAACTTCAACAACGTATAACATGCATCATAGGTATAACAGCGATGAAACAGATTAAGATTAAAGACGAATATATTAAGCTCGGACAGGCATTAAAGCTCGCCGGGATGGTAGGCTCGGGTGTCGAAGCCAAGGTCATGGTTCAGGATGGTCAGGTGATTGTGAACGGAGAGGTAGAGCTTCAGAGAGGAAAAAAGCTGCATCCGGGAGACGTGATTTCTTTTCAGGGTGAAGAAGCTGAGATCACAGTATGATCATCCGGTCGATTGAATTAAAAAATTTTAGAAATTACGGACAGCTTCAGATTGATTTTGATGCCGGGACAAATATTTTGTTTGGGGATAATGCGCAGGGAAAGACGAATATTTTAGAGTCTGCCTATGTCAGTGCCACGACCAAGTCTCACAAGGGCAGCCGTGACAGGGAAATGATCCGCTTCGGCGAGGACGAGGCACACATCCGCACGATCGTCTGCAAACGCGGTCAGGATTATCAGATCGACCTGCATTTGAAAAAAAACCGTGCAAAGGGGATCGCTGTGAATCAGGTGCCGATCAAAAAAGCATCCGATCTGTTCGGAATTTTAAATATTATCCTGTTTTCTCCTGAGGATCTGAATATTATCAAGGACGGCCCGGCAGAGAGACGAAGATTTCTTGATTTAGAGCTGTGTCAGTTGGATAAAATATATTTATCCGATCTGACTGCTTACAATAAAGTTTTAAAACAGCGGAATACACTGTTAAAGGACATGCTTTACCGCCCGGATTTAAAGGATACGCTTTCTATCTGGGATGAGCAGCTTGTGGAATACGGCAGACGAATCATCCGCAGGCGGCTGGAGTTTATCGGGGAGCTGCACGAGGTTGTGCAGGATATCCATTCCAAGCTGTCCGGCAATCGTGAGCTGTTGACACTTCGTTATGAGCCGAGTGTGGAGGGCATGTTTTTTCAGGATGAGCTTTTCCGCGCGGCGGATCGTGACCGGAAGCTGTGCCAGACTTCGGTCGGACCGCACCGTGACGATATTTCTTTTTTACTCGGCGATATCGATATCCGCAGATTCGGATCTCAGGGTCAGCAGCGGACAGCAGCACTTTCCCTGAAATTATCGGAGATCGAGCTGGTCAAGCGGTCGATCAAGGATACACCTGTGTTACTGCTTGACGATGTACTCTCGGAGCTTGATTCTAATCGTCAGAATTATTTATTGAATAGTATACACGATATCCAGACAATTATTACGTGTACCGGTCTGGATGAATTTGTAAAAAATAAATTCCGGATTCACCGGATCTTTCAGGTGACAGACGGAAAAGTTGCTTTGTTAGAAGAATAGCGTGCTTCTTCAGATAAAAGTTTAGATGCAAAATGGAGGTTTTTTTATGGCCAATCAGGAATATGGTGCAGATCAGATTCAGATTTTAGAGGGATTGGAGGCAGTCAGAAAGCGCCCAGGTATGTATATCGGCAGCACTTCCTCGCGCGGTCTCCATCACCTTGTCTATGAGATCGTGGATAATTCTGTCGATGAGGCTCTTGCCGGCTATTGTAAAAATATCGAGGTTGTGATCAATCCAGGAAATACGATTACGGTCACTGATGACGGGCGCGGTATTCCGACAGGAATCAATCACAAATCCGGCAGACCGGCAGTTGAAGTTGTTTTTACCGTCCTTCATGCCGGAGGAAAGTTTGGCGGTGGAGGATATAAGGTATCCGGCGGACTTCACGGCGTGGGCGCATCTGTCGTGAATGCACTTTCTAATTGGCTGGAGGTAGAGATTTTCCGTGAGGGAAAGATCTATAAGCAGCGCTATGAGCGCGGAAAAGTTATGTACCCGTTAGAAATTTCAGGTATCTGTGAGCCGGAAAAGACCGGAACAAAGGTCACATTTGCGCCTGATGATACGATTTTTGAGGAGACAGAATATGATTTTGATACGTTAAAGCAGCGTCTGCGTGAGACTGCATTTTTAACAAAGGGACTCAATATCACCCTGCGGGATGAGCGCAACACCGAAGAGCTAGTCGAGCGCAATTTTCATTATGCGGGCGGTATCAAGGAGTTTGTGACTTATCTGAACAAGAGCAAGGAGGCTCTGTATCCGGATGTCATTTACTGCGAGGGAAAACGCGATAAGGTGTATGTTGAGGTAGCCTTCCAGCACAATGACGGTTATAACGACGGTACCTACAGCTTTGTAAATAATATTATTACGCCCGAGGGTGGCACGCATCTTGCAGGCTTCCGGAATGCGATTACAAAGACATTCAATAGCTATGCAAGACAAAATAAGATCTTGAAGGACAATGATCCTGCGCTTTCCGGAGACGATATCCGTGAGGGACTGACCGCGATCATCAGCATCAAGATCGAGGAACCGCAGTTTGAGGGACAGACAAAGCAGAAGCTCGGCAACAGTGAAGCCCGCGGCGCGGTAGACAGCGTTGTGAGTGAGCAGTTGACCTATTATTTAGAGCAGAACCCGTCAGTCGCAAAAACGATCTGCGAAAAATCGCTGCTTGCGCAGCGGGCAAGGGAGGCAGCGCGTAAAGCACGTGACCTCACGAGACGAAAAACGGCTCTGGAGGGTATGTCACTGCCCGGAAAATTAGCCGATTGCTCGGATAAAGACCCGAAAAACTGTGAGATCTTCATCGTTGAGGGAGATTCTGCGGGCGGCTCGGCAAAAACCGCGCGAAGCCGTGCGACACAGGCGATTCTTCCGCTGCGCGGAAAAATCCTGAATGTAGAAAAAGCGCGGCTCGACCGTATTTACGAAAATGCGGAGATTAAGGCGATGATTACCGCATTCGGTACAGGTATCCATGACGATTTTGATATTTCAAAGCTCCGCTATGATAAGATCATCATTATGACAGATGCCGATGTGGACGGCGCACATATTGCGACACTGATGCTGACATTTTTATACCGTTTCATGCCGGAGCTGATCAAGCAGGGACATGTTTATCTTGCGACACCTCCGCTCTACAAGGTAGAGAAAAATAAAAGCATCTGGTATGCATATTCCGATGAGGAATTAAACAGCATCCTCGTGGAAGTCGGCCGTGACGGAAATAACAAGATCCAGCGATACAAAGGACTTGGTGAGATGGATGCCGACCAGCTTTGGGAAACCACGATGGATCCAGAAAAACGTATTTTAAAGCGTGTGATCTACAACGAGGAAGCCGCTTCGGAGATTGATCTGACCTTTGATACATTGATGGGCGACAAGGTAGAGCCGCGCCGTGAATTTATCGAATTGAATGCAAAATATGTACAAAATTTAGATATTTAGTCAGGAGGAAAGGATGGAAGATAATATTTTTGATCAGATCCACGATGTCGATCTGAAAAAAACTATGGAGACTTCTTACATTGATTATGCGATGAGCGTTATAGCGTCTCGTGCACTTCCTGATGTGAGAGATGGTTTAAAACCGGTTCAGCGCCGTGTCCTCTATTCAATGATCGAGCTGAACAATGGACCTGACAAGCCGCACCGTAAATGTGCGCGTATTGTCGGTGATACAATGGGTAAATATCACCCGCATGGTGACAGCTCCATCTATGGGGCACTTGTCAACATGGCACAGGATTGGTCCACCCGTTATCCACTGGTAGACGGACACGGCAATTTTGGATCTGTGGACGGCGACGGTGCCGCTGCGATGCGATATACCGAGGCGCGTCTGTCTAAAATCTCGATGGAGATGCTGGCAGACATCAATAAAAATACAGTTGATTTCAAGCCAAACTTTGATGAGACGGAAAAAGAGCCGGTCGTGCTCCCCTCCCGTTATCCGAATCTGCTCGTAAACGGTACGACAGGTATTGCGGTCGGTATGGCGACCAATATCCCGCCGCACAATCTGCGTGAGACGATTGGGGCGGTTGTCCGTATCATTGATAACCAGATCGAGGATAAAGATACCGAGATCGAGGAGCTGTTGTCGATCATGAAGGGACCTGATTTTCCGACTGGCGGCATGATCCTCGGCACTTCCGGTATTGAGGAATCTTATCGCACCGGCCGCGGAAAGATCCGTGTGCGTGCGATCACAGATATTGAGCCGATGAACAACGGCAAAAACAGGATCGTTGTCACCGAGCTGCCTTATATGGTCAACAAGGCGCGGCTGATCGAAAAGATCGCGGAATTAGTAAAGGATAAGCGTATTGACGGAATTACCGAGCTGCGTGACGAGTCGAACCGTCAGGGTATGCGTATCTGTATTGAGCTGCGCAAGGATGTCAATCCGAATATTATATTAAATCAGTTATTTAAGCACACACAGATGCAGGATACGTTCGGTGTGATTATGCTGGCTCTGGTCGATAACCAGCCAAAGGTGCTCAATCTGTTTGAGGTGTTGAATTACTATCTGGTCCATCAGAAGGATGTTGTCACCAGACGGACCAAATTTGATCTGAATAAAGCCGAAGAACGTGCACATATTTTACAGGGTCTTTTGGTTGCACTCGACCATATTGACGAAGTGATCAGTATTATCCGCAGCAGCCAGACGACTCCGGAGGCTAAGACACGACTGATCGAGCGCTTTGCATTTTCAGAGGCGCAGGCACAGGCGATCGTCGATATGCGTCTGCGCACATTGACAGGCTTGGAGCGCGAAAAACTACAGGCAGAATATGATGCACTCATGAAGCAGATCGAGGAGCTCAAGGCGATCCTTGCAGATCCGAAAAAGCTGCTCGGTGTGATCCGGTCAGAATTATTGGAGATCTCCGATAAATACGGCGATGAGCGCCGAACCGCGATCGGTTATGATGAATTTGACATTTCGATGGAGGACATGATCCCTGTCACCAATACCGTCATTACGATGACAAAGCTCGGCTACATTAAGCGCATGAGCGTGGACAACTTTAAAGCACAGAACCGCGGCGGTAAAGGTATCAAGGGCATGGAGACGATCGAGGATGATTATATTGAGGAGCTGTTAATGACTACCTCTCATAATTATCTCATGTTCTTCACCAATTTCGGACGGGTTTATCGTATCAAAGCATATGAGATCCCCGAGGCTGGACGTACCGCGAGAGGAACTGCGATCATTAACCTTTTGCAGCTGCTTCCGGAGGAAAAAATTACCGCGGTGATTCCGATCAAGGAATACAATGACCACGAATATCTGTTTATGGCTACCAGAAAAGGTATTGTCAAGAAAACATCGATCACGGAATATGCAAATATCCGCAAAAACGGCCTGACTGCGATCAATCTGCGCGAGGACGACGAGCTGATCGAGGTAAAGAAAACGGACGACAGCAAGGATATTTTCCTCGTTACGAAATATGGTCAGTGTATCCGTTTCCATGAGACGGACGTGAGAAAGACCGGTCGTGCATCGATGGGTGTCATCGGTATGAATCTTACCGATGGCGATGAAGTTGTCGGCATGCAGCTCGATACACAGGGAGATGCCCTGATGATCGTTTCCGCAAAGGGTCTTGGAAAATGCACGATGATGGATGAATTTACCGCGCAGAACCGTGGCGGAAAGGGTGTCAAGTGCTACAAGATCACCGGAAAAACCGGAAATATCGTTGGCGTAAAGGCGGTCAACAGAGACGATGAGATGATGCTGATCACGACAGCGGGTATTATTATCCGGATTCGTGTGAGTGATACCGCGCTGCTCGGACGCATTACCTCCGGTGTGAAGCTCATGAACCTCAAGGATGATGTTGTGATCGCAAGCATCGCAAAGGTGCGTGAGGATCAGTCATTGATTCAGAATGAAGAAGAAGCAATAGAGGAGAACATATGAGAACCATACATACAGACGAGATTATAAAAACAATCCGCCAGATGTGTATAGACGCGAACCTGCATTTGTCAGACGATGTGAAAGCTGCGATCTGTCAGGCGGCAGACACCGAACAGTCACCGATCGGCAAAAAAATACTTGGACAACTGGAAGAAAATATGGATATTGCCGCAAACGAGGACATTCCGATCTGTCAGGATACGGGAATGGCAGTCGTATTTTTGAAGATCGGACAGGATCTGCATATTGAAGGTATGGATCTGGAGGATGCCGTCAATGAGGGCATCCGTCAGGGCTATGTGGACGGTTATCTCAGAAAATCCGTTGTGCGCGACCCGCTGCAGCGGGAAAATACAAAGGACAACACACCGGGAATCATCCATTATGCGATCGTTCCGGGAGAACAGCTCACGATCACAGTCGCTCCGAAGGGCTTCGGCAGTGAAAACATGAGCCGCGTCTTTATGTTAAAGCCTGCCGACGGCATAGAGGGTGTCAAGGATGCGATTTTAGGTGCAGTCAGGGATGCAGGACCGAATGCATGTCCTCCAATGGTCGTGGGAGTCGGCATCGGCGGGGATTTTGAAAAATGTGCGATCATGGCAAAGCAGGCATTGACGCGGAACGTCAATGAGCGCTCCGATATTCCTTATGTGAAAGAGCTCGAGGAAGAAATGTTAGAAAAGATCAACCGTCTCGGCATCGGACCCGGCGGACTCGGCGGTACAACGACCGCGCTTGCCGTCAATATCAATACCTATCCGACACATATTGCCGGACTTCCGGTCGCAGTCAACATCTGTTGTCATGTTGACCGCCATGTAACAGTAGTCTTATAAAACAGGAGCGATCATTGTTATGGATAAATATATTACAACTCCGATCACAGAAAATGTAACAAAGGATCTGCATGCCGGTGATTCTGTATTTATCAGCGGAACGATCTATGTCGCGCGGGATGCCGCGCACAAGCGTATGATCGAGGCACTTGACCGCGGAGAAAAATTACCGATCGATATCAAGGATGCGACCATTTATTATATGGGACCTTCTCCTGCACGTGAGGGTCAGGTCATCGGCTCTGCAGGTCCGACCACGGCGAGCCGTATGGACAAATATGCCCCGAGGCTTATGGATCTCGGTGGAAAAGCGATGATTGCAAAGGGAAAGCGGTCTCCTCAGGTCATTGATGCGATCGTCCGCAATCACGGTGTCTATTTTGCCGCGATCGGCGGCGCGGGAGCACTCATCTCAAAATGCATCAAAAAATCAGAGGTGATCTGCTATGAGGATCTCGGCGCGGAGGCGATCCGCAGGCTTGAGGTAGAAAATCTTCCGGCAGTCGTTGTCATCGACAGTGAAGGAAACAATCTGTATGAGACTGCGATACTGGAATATCAAACGATTTAAAATCATAGCATGTCTAAAAGCATAAAGCCAATGGATAGCTGAAGGCGGCTGCTTAAGGATGACAGGTCGATATCAAGCAGACTTTCCACACGGGCGAGCTTATAGTTGATCGTGTTTCTGTGAACATACAGCTCATCGGCAGTCTCTTTTACGCTTCCATTGTGCTTGAGATAAGTGCGCAGCACAGTTGCCAGATCGGATTGGTTTTTCTTATCATAGAGAATCAGGGGCTCGACCGTCCGTTGATAGTATTCAGTCATGATCTCTTTATCTTCAATTCCCATTAACAGCTTATAGATTCCCATATCCGAATAAAAGATCAGATCCTGATCAATTTTCGCTTTTTTCTGTAATTTCTGGATGGATTTTGCCTGATGATAGCTTTTATACAGGCATCGGATACTTTGTGTTAAACGTCCGCAGCCCATTGTGAAATGCTCTTTTCGAGAAGCGAATGCCTGATATGGGAACGAACATCATTGATCACCGCGCGTAATTCCTCCTCTGTCTTGTTTGCCGCAATCACCAATATTTCCTGTTCATGTAAAAAAACCGCACAATTCTGATAGTGATGGTAGATATATGCATCGATACCTTCTGCCAGCACCTCTAAGCGTCTTAGAAAATCCGGATGTCCGTTTTCTATCTGGATCACACAGACCGCATAATTCCAGTTGACCTGAAAGCCGTTCTGTGAAAGCGTCACAACATACAGCTCCTCCTGCTTCGGAAAGAAAATAGCATTTTTAAATGCGGAGGAGGTCTGCAGGATACGCTGATCATCCTTAGTAATCGTAAAACAGAAAATCCGCATAACCTCAGCAAGATGTATTTTCCACGGTATGACAAATAAAGGGAAGGAATGTTCATTGCAGAAATCAATCCCATTCCGGTAGAACGGGCAGAGGGAATTTACTTTTATGATTTTGATGGAAACCGCTATACGGATATGTCATCGCAGCTTGTAAATTTGAACGTAGGTTTTGGCAATACAGACATTGCGGATGCCATCAAGGAGCAGGTAGATAAATATTGCTTTATTGGTCCATCTTATGCTTCAGAGCCGCGTACAGAGCTTGCAAAAATGATCGTAGATTTACTGCCGGACACATTTGGCAAGATTTTTTTTACAAATGCAGGAGCAGATGCAAATGAAAACGCGATTAAGATCGCACGGATGTTTACCGGAAGAAAAAAGATCTTCAGCCGTTACAGAAGCTATCACGGATCATCCTTCGGAGCCGGAAATCTTACCGGAGAGCCGAGAAGATATCCGTTAGAGCCTGGCATTCCGGGATTTGTAAAGTTTTTTGATTCGTATATCTATCGTGAGCCGATCCGGTTTGCTTCCGAGGAAGAGGCAACAAATTATTATCTCGCAAAGCTTCGTGAACAGATTATTTACGAAGGACCGGATCAGGTAGCAGCAATCGTGATGGAGACAATTACCGGATCAAACGGAATCATCATTCCGCCAAAGGGATATCTGCCCGGTGTGAGAAAAATCTGTGATGAGGTAATGGCAGGCTGGGGACGTACCGGAAAGATGTTTGCATTTGAGAATTTTGATGTTGTTCCGGATCTCGTAACGTTTGCAAAGGGTGTCATCTGTGGCTATGTACAGCTCGGAGGTGTTGCCGTGAGCAGCAGGATCGCTTCTTATTTTGACGATCACCTGTTATCCTGCGGCTTGACCTACAGCGGACATCCGCTTGCATGTGCAGCAGGAGTCGCATGCGTGAATTATTATAAAAAGGCGAACATCTTAGAAAATGTAAATAATGTTGGAAAAGTTTTAGCAGAGCAGCTTAATGCATTAAAGGGAAAGCATGACTGTGTAGGAGATGTCCGTCATATTGGATTGTTCTCCTGCGTAGAGCTGGTGAAGGACAAAGCCACCAAAGAAGCGCTGGTTGCTTACGGCTCTGATCCGCTGGGAATCATGGGAAAGATCATCGGAATGCTCAAGGAGTGGAAGTTTATGACATATTCACATGAAAATATGATCTTTGTCTGTCCGCCGTTGATCATTACCGAGGATCAGTTGAAAGAAGAGCTTGTAAAGCTGGATGAAGTGTTATCTATTGTGGATAAAGAATACTTAGATTGATTTTTAGTAAAAAAAAATAAATTTATGGTTGACAAACGCATATCCAGTGCGTATAATATATTTTGCGTTATGGCGCAGAAAAAGTAAAGAACGAACGTGATTATAGAAAAAATTACGGTAGTTCGGGCATGCAGAAGTACTCAAGTGGCCGAAGAGGTGCCCCTGCTAAGGGTATAGGTCGGGAAACCGGCGCGAGGGTTCAAATCCCTCCTTCTGCGTTTATCTTTTTGAAAAAATAAATAAAAAAGATGTTGACAAATGAGCTAGTAGGTGTTATACTAAACAAGTTGTGTCGAACAAAGAACCTTGATAACTGAACAGTGAAATAACCTTGAAAGATTTGAAAAATCGAGAAAAAGCAGATTGGAATCCAGGTGCAGGGAGTCAAATTTATTTGACGGAATGTAAATGATGACAACCGGGTTCGGCGAATGCCAAACAGCGAGATGAAGAGAAACGGAATCGAGCGGCTTTTTCTAAAAATGTGAACTAACTTTAAAACAGTAAAACGGTTAAAATTAGCCAAGCGAAGTTTTGACTGGACAAACTTAGCATGACAACTAAACTCGAGAATACCTCGTTAAGTGGTCATGCACGGATCGTACTTAATGACCAAAATACGGTCATTAAGTGCTCATACTCGAACATGAGAGTTTGATCCTGGCTCAGGATGAACGCTGGCGGCGTGCTTAACACATGCAAGTCGAACGGAACTACTTTGATGAGATTCTTCGGAAAGGATTTGATTTAGTTTAGTGGCGGACGGGTGAGTAACGCGTGGGTAACCTGCCTCATACAGGGGGATAACA
>CAVHZH010000032.1:0-20866 GCA_963640395.1 Oscillospiraceae bacterium | reverse complement strand
GGATACAATCTGATAAAACCGCAAAAATCCGGGCATACTTTACAAAATAAGGAGGTTTTTGCGATGAGTGAGGCATTTGACAATAAGGACGACAACCGGAAGGAGCAGACAGCGGGAAAGGCACAGGATGCGGATACGATCTATGAATATGGGGACACCGATCTGGAAGACCCGGTGCGAAAGCACAGGATTCACCTTATGACGATCATCGGAGAGGTCGAGGGGCACGATGTGCTTCCGGCGACGAGCAAGACGACAAAATATGAGCATGTGCTGCCACGGCTGGCACAGCTCGAGGAGGACTATGCGGTCGATGGTCTGCTGCTTTTGCTTAACACGATGGGCGGTGATGTGGAGTCGGGGCTTGCGATTGCCGAAATGATCGCATCGATGTCTAAGCCGAGCGTATCGCTTGTGCTTGGCGGCAGCCATTCGATCGGCGTGCCGCTTGCCGTGTCCGCAAACCGCTCGTTTATCGTGCCGAGCGGGACGATGGTCGTGCATCCGGTGCGGCTGAACGGGCTGACGATCGGTGCACCGCAGACGTATGACTATTTTCAACAGATTCAGGATCGGATCACGGGCTTTGTGTCTGCACATTGCAGGATCAGCCAGAAACGGCTGGAGGAACTGATGCTCAATACTGCCATGCTCACAAAGGATCTCGGAACCGTGCTGGTCGGGGAGCAGGCGGTGAAGGAGGGTATCATCGATGAGGTCGGCGGTCTGCATGAGGCGCTGGATAGCCTTCACCGGATGATTGACGGGAGACAGGCGCAGGGACGAAACGGCAAATAGTTCCGGTCGAACTTTTGGGTGACATTTATGTCTGGATATGCTAATATATAAAGATATATGGGTAGCAATCATGAAGGAGGCATAAAATGTCATTATTAGAAGCGATTCTGATGGGTATCATTCAGGGTGTTACGGAGTTTCTACCGGTGAGCAGCTCCGGGCATCTTGCTTTGTTTAAAATTTTATTCGGGATAGAGGATGTGGGGCTGCTCTTTGATGTGATTTTGCATCTGGGAACACTGATCGCGATCTTTGCGGTATATTACAAGGACATCTGGAAAATGATCGTAGCAGGCATTGGCATTATCGGGGATGCCTGCAAAAATATCGGCATTTTTTTCAACAATCTCATGCACGGGACGAAAGGCGGTTATCACCATGTCATCTGTAACGGTTATCGCAAGTTTGCGATGCTTGTGATCGTGTCCACGATTCCGACCGGAGTGATCGGTGTTCTGGCATCAGGACTGATCGAGCAGGCGGCAAAGCTGCTGATCGTTCCGGGTGCCTGCCTGATCCTGACTGCGGTACTCTTGTTTATAGCAGATCATTCCAAGGGCGGCGAGAAGTTGCCAAAGCAGGTGACGTATTCCAATGCATTTATGATCGGTATCGCACAGGGAGTGGCGACGCTTCCCGGCTTGTCGCGCTCGGGAACGACCATCACGGCGTGCCTGTTAAGCGGGTTTAACCGTAAATTTGCAGTGAAATATTCATTTATCATGTCGATCCCGGCGGTGCTTGGATCGCTCGTATTCGAGCTGTCCGATCTTTCGGCGGTGTCCTTTACGAGCACAGAGATCATATATTATCTGGTTGGCATGGTTGTGGCTGCGGTCGTTGGATATATCTGCATCAAGACGATGCTCTATGTCGTGCGTCAAAAGAAGTTTACCGGATTTGCGATCTACTGTCTGATCGTAGGTGTCATATCTGTAGGGGTATATTTTTATCAGCTATAGTATTTGGTTGTCCGGGATAGTGGAGGATAGATAGAATGTCTGGACAGACAAAAAGGAAAAGCGGACAGGGCGCGAAGCGCAGCAGCAGTCCCACAAAAAATAAAAAAACAGCCGCGGCGGAGCCGGTGCAGGAGAACGTTTATCAGGAGGTGATCCTGTGGGTGATGTTAGCGGTATCGATCGTCTTATTTGTGAGCAATTTCGGGATCGGCGGCAAGGTCGGCAGCCTTTTCAGCGGCATATTGTTCGGCTTGTTCGGATTGCTGGCATATGTTTTTCCGATCCTGCTGTTTGTTGGAATCGTATTTATTTTATCGAACAAAAAAAATAAGATCGCACGGATCAAAGTGGCAGCGGCGGTCTTATTTGTGTGCTTTTTATGCCTGTTTTTAGAGCTGGTGGCAGGCAGCGCGGATCATTATTCACCGGCGGCAGCCTATGCATATGGCAATCAGCAGCGGGACGGCGGCGGATTTTTCGGCGGTCTGCTCGCATGGCTGATCTGCCCGAATTTCGGCAGGGTCAGTGCCTATGTGATCGATTTTATCGTACTGATCATCACGATGGTGATCGTGACGGAGCGCTCCGCATGGATTCATGTCAAGCATGGCGGACAGCGGATGTATGAGTCTGCCAAGGAGGGAAATGAAAAGCTGCGCATCATACAGGAGCAGCACCGGGAGGAACGCCAGATTCGCCGGATGGAGCGCAAGGTGTCGGGTGTGTCCGCGGATACGTTGCTGACGCAGGAACATCCTACATATGGCGGCTCGGAGGCATTGACGGAGATTACGCCGGAGACATTTGCCTCACTGAGCGAAAAAAGGAAAAAAGTCGGACTTCCGGCAGAATCAGCAGCTCCGATGAGAAAAAAAGCGAAAATGGACGAAACGGCTTTCGTGGATACGTCATCGTCCGACGGATTTGCTGTCGTCGGACAGCGGCAGGTGAGTTTGCAGCCGGTAGAAGATGACGCAGAGCCCCCGGCGCAGGAGCAGCCCGCGCAGACAACGGGAATGCCGGCCTTTTCACCCGAATTGCAGGAATTGTTTGCACGTGTAGAGCAGGAAAATGCAGACGAACCGGCGGCAGACGATACAGATGTTATAGAAGTCATAGATGCCGTCGCAAAAGAAGCTGTAGAGACAGAAGCTCCCACAGTGACACAGCATATTTCTACAGTGCTGCCGAAAACGATTCCACCGGTGGAGTCGCAGCCATCACCTGAACCGGTCATGGAGCCTGAGCCGGTGAAGCCAGAACCGGAAAAGTCTGAGTCTGCGAAGCCAGAGCCTGCGGCGGTATCGGCACACAGTACAAGACCGGTGCGCAATCCAAAGCAGGATGCACAGACCGCAGAGGCGGAAGTGATGAACGTTGCACAGGAGATCGGGGAACAGTCTGCGGAGAAGCACCGCAGCTATACTTTCCCTCCGGTAGATCTGTTGAAAAAGGGCGATCCCCGTCAGCAGGGAGACAGCAGGCAGCATTTGCAGCAGACCGCATTGAAGCTACAGCAGACGTTGAAGAATTTTGGCGTGAATGTAACGATTTTGAATGTAAGCTGTGGTCCTACGGTCACACGCTATGAAATCCAGCCGGAGATGGGTGTCAAGGTCAGCAAGATTGTCAATCTGACCGATGACATCAAGCTGAATCTGGCGGCGGCGGATATCCGTATGGAGGCACCGATCCCCGGAAAAGCGGCGATCGGTATCGAAGTGCCGAACAAGGAGACGCTTCCGGTGATGTTCCGTGATCTTGTGGAGTCGAGGGAATTCAAGGATCATCCGTCCAATATCGCATTTGCGGCAGGACGGGATATCGGCGGACAGGTCATTATGGCGGATATTGCAAAAATGCCACATTTATTGATCGCCGGTGCGACGGGTTCCGGTAAATCGGTATGTATCAATACGATTATCATGTCGCTGTTATACCGTGCTGACCCGGAGGATGTCAAGCTGATCCTGATCGACCCGAAGGTGGTCGAGTTGTCGGTGTACAACGGCATCCCGCATCTGTTTATTCCGGTCGTGACCGATCCGAAGAAGGCTGCTGGTGCGCTCAACTGGGCGGTGACAGAAATGACCGAGCGCTATCAGAAGTTTGCAGCTTACGGTGTGCGTGATCTGAAGGGATACAATGCAAAGGTGGAGAGTATCTCGGACATTGATGATCCGGACAAGCCGAAAAAGTTGCCGCAGATCGTCATTATCGTGGACGAACTGGCAGATCTGATGATGGTTGCACCGGGCGATGTGGAGGATGCGATCTGCCGTCTGGCACAGTTGGCGCGTGCGTGCGGCATTCATTTAATTATTGCGACGCAGCGTCCGTCGGTCAATGTCATCACGGGTCTGATCAAAGCAAACATGCCGAGCCGTATCGCATTTTCTGTGACATCCGGTGTGGATTCGCGGACGATTCTGGATATGGTCGGTGCTGAAAAGCTGTTAGGAAAGGGAGACTGCCTGTATTATCCGCAGGGACTGAACAAACCGCTGCGTGTACAGGGGGCATTTGTGTCCGATCAGGAAGTTTCGGCGGTTGTTGAATTTATTAAGGAAAGTTATGGACATGCGTCTTATGACAAGAACGTAGAGGAACGGATGAGCAAGATTTCCGAGAGTGCGGGAAATACCGGCTCATCGTCTGCTGCTGCGCCGGGTGCGGATGCCGGTGGCAGAGATGTATATTTTGTGGACGCTGCAAAGCTGTTGATGGATAAGGATAAGGCATCGATCGGTATGCTGCAGCGCTATTTTAAAGTCGGTTTTAACCGCGCGGCGCGCATTATGGATCAGTTGGAGGAGGCTGGCGTGGTAGGTCCTGAGGAGGGCACGAAGCCGAGACAGATTCTGATGAATCCGGAAACCTTTGACGCAATGCTGGAGGACGGTTCATTTTAACAGATCATGGAGGTAGAGAGAAAATGGCACAGTTGATTGATGGAAAAAAGATCTCGCAGGAGATCAAGGACGAATTGAGACAGACCGTGGCGGATTTGAAGGCACAGGGAAAAGAGGGGGCGCTGGCAGTGATCCAGGTCGGCGCAGATCCGGCTTCCTCCGTCTATGTACGCAATAAAAAGCGGGCGTGTGAGTATATCGGCATCCGCTCCGAGAGCTATGAGCTGCCGGAACAGACGAGCGAGGAGGAGCTGCTTGCACTGATCCAGAAGTTAAATGACGATCCGAGGATCAACGGCATTTTATGCCAGCTGCCGGTTCCGGCACATATGGATGAGGATAAGATCATCCGCGCGATCGCACCAAAAAAGGATGTGGATGGCTTCCATGCGCAGAACGTAGGGGCACTGGTTATCGGGCAGAAGGGCTTTGTCTCATGTACTCCCGCGGGTATTATCCAGCTTTTAAAGCGTTCCGGCGTGGAGATCGCAGGCAAAAACTGCGTGATCATCGGCAGAAGCAATATCGTCGGCAAACCGATGGCGCTTTTGATGCTGCGTGAGAATGCGACGGTTACAGTCTGCCATTCCAAGACGAAAAACCTGCCGGATATATGTAGACAGGCGGATATTTTGATCGTTGCGATCGGCAGACCGAAAATGATCACAGCAGACTATGTCAAAGAGGGTGCGGTCGTGATCGATGTCGGCATTCACAGACAGGAGGACGGAAAGCTGTGCGGCGATGTCGATTTCGCACAGGTAGAGCCGATTGCAGGCGCGATCACACCGGTTCCCGGAGGTGTCGGACCGATGACGATCGCGATGCTCATGCATAATTGTGTAGAAGCAATGCAGGAGTAAATAGGAGGATCAGATAGAACAGGCAGAGGTTTTAAGGCATGAAGTGTGCAAAATGTGGGGCAGAGATCCGCAAAGGGAAGCTGTATTGTTCAAAGTGTGGCACAGAGGTACAGATCGTATCAGCGGATAATGTCATGGAAGAAGAATTTTTGCTGGATTTTCAAAGACAGGAGATGCGCAGCAGAACATCAAAGCCGGAATCGCTGGCAAAGCCGGCAGGGAATCCGAAACGGAATGTGGCGGGATGGCTCACAGCGATCGCCGGGGCAATGGGGCTGGTTATTCTTTCAGCAGTCTTTTTTGTACCGGAAAAGGCGGATGCACAGGCACAGACGCTGCATCCGGATACATCCTATGATGGGCTGATCCTCGCACTGGCAGACAATGGGGACACAGCCGCACAGCAATGGTTGCAGGGCAGCGCGGCGGGGCAGACTGATCCGGCAACGGCAGCATTCTGGCAGGCATGGCTGTATGGACAGCAGTCGGATACGAAGCATCAGATCCGCACGCTGCAACAGATTCTCGCCGGGGATGAGGAAAATGTTTACGCCTGCCGGGAGCTGATCCGCATTTATGTGGAACAGCAGGATTTTGAGGCGTTGAATGAGCTTTATGAAATTTATGCGGATACGTCGATGGCAGAGCTGTTTGCGGATTATCTCGTCGCGGCGCCTGTGGTTGAGGTGCCGCAGGAGACGTTCTGGGAGGGTGATACGCTCACTATTACGGCGCAGGATGGGCTCAATATCTATTATACGTTAGACGGATCATCACCGGTCACAAACGGAACGTTGTACTATGCACCGCTGCGGCTGCCGGCAGGTCAGTATACGATTGCTGCTGCTGCGTGCAATGAGAAGGGCTACTACAGTCCGGTGGTAGAGAGTACATTGACGGTGGAACAGCATTATCAGCTTGGTATGCCGCAGGTGACACCGGATAGCGGGGAGTATGAGACTCCGCAGACGATACATATCAGCGTGCCGGAGGGATGCAGTGCCTACTATACTTGGAATGGACAGACGCCCACGACCGCATCCACGCGGTACAGCGGCGGTATTTCCATGCCGGAGGGCAACAATGTGCTGTCGGTCATTATCGTAGATGCATACGGAAATGAGAGCAGCATCCAGCGAGTGAATTATATTTATATGCCATAAATAAATGAGGAAGAAAAAAGATTGTGACAGCATGCAGATGAGCGTCACAATCTTTTTTAGCTTTTGGTTAATCTTCTATAAATTCAATAAAATCCTTGTCCATTTTTTTGATGCGTGCGAGTGCGTATACATCAATGCCCTGCGCCACGAGCTTGTCATGTCCGGGCTGGAACGATTTTTCGATCACAATGCCGATACCGGCGATCGTGGCATGGGCTTTGCGAATCAGCCGCAGCGCGCCGGTTGCAGCCTCACCGTTCGCTAAAAAATCATCGACGATCAGCACGTGGTCATTTTCGTTCACATATTTACTGGATATTGTCAGCTCATAGCTCGTTCCCTTTGTATAGGAGGTAACGATCGTCTGATATAAGTCACTGTTGAGTGTCTTGGATGGCTGTTTTTTCAAAATCACCATCGGTACACCGAGCGCCATGGCACAGGTGAGCGCGGGCGCAATGCCTGAGCTTTCGATCGTCGCTACCTTTGTGACCCCTTTATCCTTGAAATGTTCTGCTAAGGCTTTTCCAATCTCCATCATGAGTGCGGGATCGACCTGATGGTTGATGAAGCCGTCTACCTTTAATATGTTGTCATTGACAGCAATTCCTTCGCTTCTAATCTTATCTTCCAGTAATTTCATAACAAACTCCGCCTTTCGTTCCGTCGTTCAATAGTTACTATTATTATAACACTTTTTGGCTTGGACACAATGAAATATTTGTATGAAATGACAGGTTTTTGTATAGGATGTTACAAAGGTATGTGACGGGAATTTTGCGATGGGGCTATGGATCGGGAGCGAAAAATCGGATGGAAATTGAGCTGGAAAAAACAGCTGGCTGCAGGTGTGCTCGGCATAGTGCTGGCGGTGGGCGCATGGAGCGGTGACAGTGGCTATCAATACGCATACGCACGCGAACAGCAGACAGATATCGAGGAGCCGCTGGATCTCTATGCGCTGTCAGCATGCCTGATGGACGCGGACAGCGGGCGGGTGCTGTTTGAAAAGGCGGGAACGGTACACCGCGCAAATGCGAGTACTACAAAGATACTGACACTGATCCTGACGCTGGAGCGGGCGGATCTCAATGATATTGTGACGGCGTCTGAGCGCGCCGCAAGACAGCCTGAGGTCAGGCTTGGCATGCATACCGGGGAGCAGTACCGGCTGGAGGATCTGTGCTATTCCCTGATGCTCGAATCACACAATGATTCCGCAGTCGCGATCGCGGAGCATGTCGGCGGAAGTGTCGAGGGCTTTGCTGCACTCATGAATGAAGAAGCACAGGAGATCGGATGCGAGCAGTCCTATTTTATCACACCGAACGGGCTGGATGACTCCGACGAGACGGATTTTCACGGCACCTCGGCAGTTGATCTGGCGCGGATCATGTCCTATTGCATTCTGCGCTCGCCGTCTAAGGATGAATTTCTGGCTATCACGCGTACCGCGGACTATAGCTTTGGCGATGTGTCAGGAAAACGCCACATTTCCTGCTACAACCACAATGCATTTTTACATATGATGGATGGGGCACTCTCCGGCAAGACCGGATTCACGGGGGATGCAGGCTACTGCTATGTGGGCGCACTCGAACGTGACGGGCGCACATTTGTGGTCGCGCTGCTCGGCTGCGGCTGGCCGGACAATAAGACCTATAAATGGAAGGACTGCCAGAAGCTGTTTTCTTATGGAATTGACAATTATGAATACCGGACACCCCGGTGGGAGAATAGTGCGTGGAGCCGGCAGGTAGAAAATGGCGCGTCAGATAGCGGTGATCCGTATGAGACACCGGTTGTATGCCTGAAGGAAGAACCGCATGAGCCGGTTACGATGCTGCTTAGAAGTGACGAGACGCTTGTCTGTGAAGAAAAGATCAAGGACTTTCTGTCAGCTCCGGTATTAAAGGGTGAAAATGCGGGAGAAGTGTGCTATTATCTTGAGGAAAGCGATGGAACAAGAAAATTGCTCTACCGCGCAAGGGTCTATGCGGCAGATGAGATCCGGGCAAAGGATTTCGCGTTTTATCTGCGTTTTCTGATACGGAAGCTGATCACTTGATTTTGCTAAATTTTTAACGATTTCTGCACAAATTCTATTGAAAATCTTTTCCAAAACATATATAATTATTATAGCGAAATTTTTGCTTTCTAAAAATTTAAGCACTAAAAATATATACGGAGGTAGAAAGAATGAGTAATGGTAATGATAATTTGGCAATGCAGCGCATCGCCGGATTAGTCGACGAAAACAGTTTTATGGAAATCGGCTCGCTTGTTACTGCAAGAAGCACAGATTTCGACCTGTCCAGCACAGACACTCCTTCTGACGGCGTTGTGACCGGACACGGTCTGATCGACGGAAATCTTGTGTTTGTCTACAGTCAGGATGCAGGCGTGCTTGGTGGTACGATCGGAGAGATGCACGCAAAGAAGATCGCCGGTCTCTATGACATGGCAGTGAAGATGGGTGCACCGATCATCGGTCTGATCGATTGTGCAGGTATGAGACTGCAGGAGTCTGTAGATGCGTTAGAGGCAGTTGGAACACTGTACGCAAAGCAGGTGTCAGCATCCGGTGTGGTTCCGCAGATCACAGCAGTATTCGGAATCTGTGGCGGCGGCATGGCAGTCGTACCCGCTCTTTCAGATTTTACATTTGCCGAGGCAGAAAAGGCAAAGATTTTTGTTAATTCACCGAACGCCATTCCCGGAAACAATGCAGGAAAATGCGACAGCGCATCTGCACAGTTCCAGAGTGAGGAAGCCGGAACCGTAGACGGTATCGGATCAGCGGCAGAGATTTATGCACAGATCCGTGAACTGGTTGCTATGCTTCCCGGAAACAATGCACAGGCTGGTGCAGTAGATAGCTGCGCTGACGATCTGAACCGTGCATGTGCAAGCCTTGACACGATGAAGGGTGATCCCAGATACGTGCTCAGTGAGATCTCAGACGGACATGCTTTTGTTGAAACAAAGGCTGGCTACGCAAAGGAGATGGTCACAGGCTTCATCAAATTAAACGGCATGACGATCGGAGCTGTTGCAAATGCGACAGAGCTGTATAAAGATGGCGAGAAGGTCGAGGAGTTTGAGGCAAGCCTGACTTCCCGCGGATGCAACAAGGCTGCTGATTTCGTCGCATTCTGTGACGCATTCGAGATTCCTGTTGTTTCCTTTACCAATGTGACCGGCTTCAAGGCATGCATGTGCTCAGAAAAGAATCTGGCAAAGGCACTGGCACGCCTGACCTACGCATTCGCAAATGCGACCGTGCCGAAGGTTAATGTGATCGCTGACAAGGCTTACGGCAGTGCATATGCTGTTATGAATTCAAAGGCACTTGGCGCTGATCTTGTATATGCTTGGCCGGATGCCAAGGTTGGCATGATGGATGCATCACTGGCAGCAAAGATCATGTATGCAGATGCTTCCGCAGATGTGATCGCAGAAAAGACAAAGGAATACGATGCGCTTCAGGGCAATATCCAGTCTGCTGCAAGACGCGGATATGTAGACCGCATCGTTGATTACGCAGATACAAGAAAGTATCTGGTAGCAGCATTTGAGATGCTTTATACAAAAAATGTAGAACAGCCCTATAAAAAGCACGGCGCAAAATAAGAAAGGTGACGATTATGACGAAGATTAAGAAAAAATTATTACTGATCGTCAGTCTGTGTCTCCTTGCCGTCGGTGTATTCGGATGTGGCAGCGATGAAAATGCCACCTATAACGGATATACAGTAGATCAGCTCGCTGCAAATAATACCGGTATCTTAGACGAACTGGTAGCTATGAGCGACAGTGATCTTGCAACCTATCAGTCCATGCAGGGTCAGCTTGATGACGCGACGACGAATGTGATCAACAACTGGGTTGATGTGAAGGACGAGATTGGCGATTTTGTTGCTTACGGTGATGTGGCTGTCACAGAGGCGAACGGAACAATTACCGTAGAGCAGACAGCAAACTTTACAAACCGTGATATCAAGGTAACCTTTGTATATGATGATGACATGCAGGTACAGGATATCACCATTGACAAGGTTTACTCGCTGGGCGAGACAATGACAAAGGCTGCGATGAACACAGCAATGGGTATGGGAACCGTATTCGTGATGCTGATCATCATCAGTCTGATCATCTCAGGCTTTACATTGATCAACAAGGCACAAAGCAAGGCAGAGAGCAGAAAAGCAGCAGCGGTACCTGCTCCGGTGGCTGCCCCGGCAGCACCGGCTCAGGCAGCACCCCAGACCGATGATCTGGAGCTGGTAGCTGTTATTGCATCTGCGATCGCGGCAGCTACAGGTACATCTACCGATGATTTTGTAGTTCGTTCTATTAAGAGAAGATAAGATAAAAATTTCAGGAGGAAATGATCATGAAGAATTATACAATTACCGTAAACGGAAATGTTTATGATGTAACCGTAGAAGAGGGTGGCGCAGGCGCAGCAGCTCCTGTAGCAGCAGCTCCGAAGGCAGCACCCGTTGCTGCAGCACCGAAAGCAGCAGCTCCCGCAGGCGGCGCAGGTGCCGTGAAGATCGAGGCAAAGGCAGCCGGAAAGGTATTCGCTGTAGAGGCTTCTGTCGGACAGACAGTAAAGAGAGGCGATACTGTGCTGGTATTAGAGGTTATGAAGATGGAGACTCCCGTTGTTGCTGAGACAGACGGAACCATCGCAAGCATTGATGTTGCAAAGGGCGACAGCGTAGAGGTTGGAACTGTTTTAGCAACTATGAATTAGTCGAATAGGAGGTCTCGTATGAGTTACGTTACAGAAACACTGGGTAATCTCATTCACCAGACAGCCTTCTTCAATCTGACCGTAGGAAACTATTTGATGATTGCAGTTGCCTGCTTTTTCCTGTATCTTGCGATCAAGAAGGAGTACGAGCCGCTTTTGCTTCTGCCGATTGCATTCGGTATGCTGCTCGTGAATATCTATCCGGATATTATGCTTCATCCGGAAGATGCAAGCAATGGCGTAGGTGGATTACTCTATTACTTTTATCAGTTAGACGAATGGTCAATCCTGCCTTCACTAATCTTTATGGGTGTAGGTGCGATGACAGACTTTGGACCGCTGATCGCGAATCCGATCAGCTTCCTTTTAGGTGCTGCGGCACAGTTTGGTATTTACATTGCATACTTTATCGCGATCCTGATGGGATTCAACGATAAAGCTGCTGCATCTATCTCCATCATCGGTGGTGCGGACGGTCCGACATCCATTTTCCTTGCAGGAAAGCTGGGTCAGACCGGACTTTTGGGACCGATCGCTGTGGCGGCATATTCGTACATGGCACTGGTGCCGATCATCCAGCCCCCGATCATGAAGCTGATGACGACAAAAAAAGAGCGTCAGATCAAGATGGAGAACCTTCGTCCGGTTTCAAAGCTGGAGAAGATCTTATTCCCGATCGTCGTTACGATCGTTGTATGTATGGTATTACCGACGACTGCTCCGTTAGTAGGTATGTTGATGCTTGGTAACCTGTTCCGTGAGTCTGGCGTTGTCCGTCAGTTGCAGGAGACTGCCTCCAATGCTATGATGTATATCGTCGTTATCTTACTCGGTACTTCCGTTGGAGCAACTACAAGTGCGGAGGCATTCTTGAATGTCAGCACATTAAAGATCGTTGCATTAGGACTGATCGCATTCGCATTCGGAACTGCTGCCGGTGTTCTCATCGGTAAGTTACTCTGTGTAGTGACCAAGGGCAAGATCAATCCGTTGATCGGATCAGCCGGTGTATCAGCCGTTCCGATGGCTGCCCGTGTATCACAGAAGGTCGGAGCGGACGAAGATCCAACCAACTTCCTGCTGATGCATGCAATGGGACCGAACGTTGCCGGAGTTATCGGTACTGCGGTTGCAGCCGGAACATTTATGGCGATCTTTGGAATCTAAATATAATAAGGAGGAACTTAATCGATGTCTGATAATAAAACGACGACAAAACCGTTAAAAATAACAGAGACGATCCTGCGTGATGCACATCAGTCTCTGATCGCTACAAGAATGACTACCGAGCAAATGCTTCCCATCATTGATAAGATGGACAAGGTCGGCTACCATGCTGTTGAGTGCTGGGGCGGTGCTACATTCGATGCGTCTTTACGTTTCCTGAAAGAAGATCCGTGGGATCGTCTGCGCAAGCTGAGAGCCGGATTCAAGAATACGAAGCTTCAGATGCTGTTCCGTGGACAGAATATCTTAGGATATCGTCCGTATGCGGATGATGTAGTAGAGTATTTCGTACAGAAGTCTATTGCGAACGGTATCGACATTATCCGTATATTTGACTGCCTGAACGACCTGAGAAACTTACAGACTGCCGTTACCGCTACCAACAAAGAGGGCGGACATGCGCAGGTTGCACTGAGCTATACATTGGGAGATGCTTATACCTTAGACTACTGGACTGAGATGGCGAAAAAAGTCGAGGATATGGGTGCCAACTCTGTATGTATCAAGGATATGGCAGGACTGCTCACTCCGTATAAGGCAGAGGAGCTGATCAAGGCGATGAAGTCTACGATCAGCATCCCGATCGAGC
The DNA here is from genome assembly GCA_963640395.1 of Oscillospiraceae bacterium. GTDB lineage: Bacteria > Bacillota > Clostridia > Lachnospirales > Lachnospiraceae > W0P33-017. The sequence goes on along the minus strand of CAVHZH010000032.1, from coordinate 7,590 downwards.
TGCATACACATTACACATCAGGTGTTGCTTCCATGACATGCCTGAAGGCTATAGAGGCAGGCTGCGACATCATCGATACCGCAATTTCTCCGTTCGCACTCGGAACGAGCCAGCCTGCAACTGAAGTTATGGTTGAGACCTTCAAGGGAACTGCCTATGATACCGGATTGGATCAGATGCTGTTGAAGGAGATCGCAGATTACTTCCGTCCGATGCGTGAGGAGGCGATCAAGAGCGGACTTCTGAACCCGAAGGTATTAGGCGTAGATATCCAGACTCTGTTATATCAGGTACCCGGCGGAATGCTCTCTAACATGGTATCACAGTTGAAGGAGCAGAACGCAGAGGATAAGTATATGGAAGTGCTTGAGGAGATCCCCAGAGTTCGTAAGGATCTCGGTGAGCCGCCTCTGGTTACACCTTCTTCACAGATCGTTGGTACGCAGGCTGTATTTAACGTACTGATGGGTGAGCGTTACAAGGTCGCAACAAAGGAGACAAAGGATGTCCTGCTTGGAAAGTATGGACAGACCGTAAAGCCGTTTAATCCTGAGGTTGTCGATAAGGTATTAGGCGAGGATAAGAAGAATGCGATTACCTGCCGTTACGCAGATCTGCTTGAGCCTGAATTAGACAAGATCGAGGCTGAGATGAAGCAGTGGAAGCAGCAGGATGAGGATGTTTTGACCTACGCATTGTTCCCTCAGGTAGCTACCGAATTCTTCAAGTATCGTCAGGCACAGCAGACAAAAGTAGATCCGGCTGTTGCAGACGAAAAGAATAAGGCATATCCGGTATAATTGCTGACATGTAGTATGCCTTGATTATTTAAACAACAAGACTGTTACAAAGGAATCACAACTTTAACCACTTCCCAAGGTTGAACCGATTCCGGCGTAACAGTCTTATTTTATGTGATAGGAAATTTCTGGTATATAAAACTTGACGAAAAAAACAAATGGGGTTAGCATAGAGGTATCGGTGTTTTCCGATAAAAGACATATTGGAGGTCTGTTATGAGAAAAATAACAAAGCGAAATTTGTGCGCGGGATTACTGGCATTCCTGTTGGCAGTATCATGTCTGCTGACATCGGTACAGCCGGCACAGGCAGAGACAACCGGTACCGGAAATTACTATATAAAGGTAAATAAGGGTACGAATGTTGTGACAGTATATAAAAAAGACGGTACACCGTATACCGCATTTACCTGCTCGGTAGGCTATGCAACGCCGGTAGGAACCTATTACACACCGGCGAAATATCGTTGGTGGACGTTGGATGGTCCTTCCTATGGACAGTATTGTACACGTATTACGGGAGGCTTTCTGTTCCATTCGGTATGGTATTATCAGCAAAAAGAAAATACCCAGTCCTACGTTCAGTACAATAAGTTGGGTACGACTGCTTCGCATGGCTGCGTGCGGCTGACGGTGGCAGCGTCAAAGTGGATCTATGATAACTGTCCGTTGGGGACAAAGGTCATTATTTTTAACGGCTCATCCTCAGATGACCCGCTCGGAAAGCCTAAGACGATTAGCGTGGATGCGTCAAAGTACATGGGCTGGGATCCGACGGATCCTGCAAAGGACAACCCGTATAAGACGAAAGACACGACGCCTACGATCAGTATTTCTTCCAAGACATTGGCATACGGCACAAAGTTTGGCACTGGAAATATGACCTGTAAGGATTCCGGCGGCTTTGACATTACTGACTGGGTAAAGATGACCGGAACGGTCAACATGAAGAAGCTCGGTAATTATACAGTGACTTATTCCGTGGTCGATTCGTTCGGACGTTCCGCTTCAAAAACAGTGACCTACAAGGTCATGGATAAAAAGAAGGCAACATTGACGGGAGTCAAGACATCCGTGACAAAGAAGGTCGGTGACACCTACCAGCCGAGGACAGGTGTGAAGTCGAAGGACATCGCAGGTGTGGATCTGACAGATCGGATTGTTGTATACATAAAGGCTCCGGGTGCAGCCGAGTATAAGAAATGTACGGCTGATACCGTGAAATTGAAGCTGGAAGGCAAATATCTGTTGAAATATGAAGTCGTCAATCCAAACAGCGGCAAAAAGACGACCAAGAAAACGACCATCAAGGTCATCGACCGGGGCACTCCGAGGCTGACCAGTGATACGAAGTGGAAAAAGCTCCAAGTAACTGACGAAGAGCGGGAGCTTGACTGGAGTGAGCTGACATCTGATGTGCATGCAAAATTATCAGGTGGTGCGGATCTCACTAAGAATATCAAGGTCAAGATCGTATCACCGTCTGGAAAGCAGAAGACGGTGTCAAAGGGTCAAAGCTATGTGTTCGCTGAAGCCGGCAAGTATACGTTGACCTATACGGTGACAAATTCAAATGCACCAAAAGCAAGCCGGACGACTACACATGACCGGATTCTTGTGGCTCCGAAGATCGCTTCGCAGACAGAGGATGACTCACAGACAGGAGATAGCTCACAGACAGGGGATGGCTCACAGACAGGAGACAGTTCGCAGACAGGAGACAGTTCGCAGACAGGAGACAGTTCGCAGACAGGGGATGGCTCACAGACAGGAGACAGCTCGCAGACAGGAGACAGCTCGCAGACAGGAGACAGCTCACAGACAGGAAACGGCTCACAGACGGGTACTAGTTCACAGACAGGGGCGAGTCTGAATGAGTAACACGAATGAATTGACGAACCGTATCAATCAGGCATACAGCAGTATGAGCAAGGGGCAAAAGCTCCTTGCTACATACATTACGGACAATTATGACAAGGCGGTGTTTTTGACAGCGGCAAAGCTGGGAGAGGTCGTCGGTGTCAGTGAGTCCACGGTCGTCCGGTTTGCATCCCATTTGGGATATAAAGGATATCCTGAATTCCAGAAGGCACTGGAGGAAATGGTGCGCAATAAGCTCAATTCGATCCAGCGAATGGAAGTTACCTATGGGCGTATCACCCAGTCAGAGATTCTCGAGACCGTGCTGCAGGCAGATGCAGAAAAAATCAAATATACCTTGGAGAATATCGACCAGAGCGCTTTTGAAATGGCAGTAGATACGATTTTAAAGGCAAAAACGATCTATGTAGTCGGTATTCGAAGCTGTGCTCCGCTTGCGAGCTTTCTGGCATTTTATCTGCATCTGATGTTTGACCATGTGGTGCAGTTGAATACAAATAATTCCAGTGAACTGTTTGAACAGATGGTGCGGATCGGCGAGGAGGATGTGATCATCGGGATCAGCTTTCCACGCTATTCGATGCGCACGTTGAAGGCCATGGAGTTTGCCAATAACCGGAATGCAAAAGTGATCACACTGACAGACAGTGTCCATTCGCCAATGAATCTTTATTCCTCCTGCAATCTGATCGCAAGCAGTGATATGGCGTCGATCGTGGATTCGCTGGTCGCCCCGCTCAGCGTGATCAATGCGCTGATCGTGGCATTGTGCATGAAAAAGCAGGGAGAGGTCGTAAAAACGCTGGAGGAGCTGGAGCATATCTGGGATGAATATCAGGTCTATGAGAGTGACGAGATCAACTACATTGATGATTCGCTAAAAATGAGGTACGCCAAGCTGGGAGATGACCATGCATAACTATGAATTACTGATTGTCGGGGCAGGCGCCGCAGGGATGATGGCGGCGATCGCAGCGGCAAAGAACGGTATATCCGGGGAACAAATTTTAGTGCTTGAGCGCAATGAGAAGCCGGGCAAAAAGATCTACATTACGGGAAAGGGCAGATGCAATCTGACCAATGCCTGTGAGGTGGAGGAGCTGTTCCGGAATATACCGAAGAATGCCAAGTTTTTATACAGCGCATTTTATACATTTACGAACGCTCAGGTGATCGATTTTTTTGAGTCTGCCGGGATGAAAACAAAGGTAGAACGCGGAAACCGCGTGTTTCCGGTGTCTGACCATGCATCGGATGTGATCGGTGCGCTGAAACGGATGATGGATCGCTCACGGATTCAGGTGGTCTATCATGCGAAGGCACAGCGGCTGGAGCGGCTGGCGGATGGACGTTACCGGATCAGTCTGGCAGACGGTCACAGCTATGAGGCAAAACGTGTATTGCTGGCGGCCGGAGGAAGGTCTTATCCGACGACCGGGTCAGACGGCAGTGGTTATGAGCTGGCGCGTATGCTCGGACATACGGTGACAGCGCAGCGCCCCTCACTCGTGCCATTCAACGTCTCTGATGAGGATATCAAGGCGCTGCAGGGACTCGCGCCGAAAAATGTGCGGGTAAAGATCACAGATCCGGGGAAAAATAACAAAGTAATTTATGATGAATTCGGAGAAATGCTGTTTACGCATTTTGGTGTCAGCGGACCGCTGATGCTCACCGCCAGTGCCGTTGTGAACGATGCGATACAAAAAGGACCGCTCACGCTGCATCTTGACTGGAAACCGGCATTGTCCGGGGAACAGCTCGATAAACGGCTGCTCAGGGAATTTGAAGAAAATAAAAAGAAACAGTTTAAAAACTCACTCACAGGGCTTGCACCCGCAAAGCTGCTGCCGGTTCTGATCGCGCGCAGCGGCATTCCGGAGGAAAAGAAGGTCAATGAGATCACGCGTGAGGAGCGGGCGGCACTGATCGCCTGCCTGAAGGATTTTACGATGACGCTGTCTGCGCTGCGCGGATTTGAGGAGGCGATCATCACACGCGGCGGGATCTCATTAAAAGAGGTGAATCCATCGACGATGGAATCAAAGCTGCTGCCGGGATTGTATTTTGCAGGTGAAATACTCGATCTGGATGCGTTTACCGGGGGCTTTAACCTGCAGATCGCATGGTCAACCGGGTATCTGGCAGGCCAGTGTGCGGCACAGCAGTCAGATGCTGTATAAGAAAATGAGAAAGGATATTTATCTACAATGGCTATAAACATTGCAATCGACGGACCTGCAGGGGCAGGAAAGAGCACCATTGCAAAAAGGCTCGCAAAAGAGCTCGGATATGTCTATGTGGACACCGGTGCGATGTACCGTGCAATGGCATATTATTTTTTACAGCAGGGGATTGACAAGGAGGACGAGACAGCCATCAACGCAGCCGTAGACGGTGCGGATGTGACGATCCGCTACAGGGACGGCGCACAGGAGGTACTGCTGAACGGTGCGGATGTGACCGGAAGCCTGCGCACGGAGCAGGTCGGAAATATGGCATCCAGCACGAGTGTCTATCCGGCTGTCAGGATCAAGCTGGTAGCATTGCAGCAGAAGCTGGCAAAGACTGCCAATGTCATTATGGATGGCAGGGACATCGGCACCTGCGTGCTGCCGGATGCACAGGTGAAGATCTATCTGACGGCGAGCGTGGAGACGCGCGCAAAGCGCCGTTATGACGAGCTGGTTGAAAAAGGGGAACACGCAGACCTCACAAGGATCGCGGAGGATATCAAGGAGCGCGACTACCGGGATATGCACCGCGAAATGTCACCCTTGCGGCAGGCGGATGACGCGGTACTGGTGGATTCCTCGGATATGGATATCGAACAGGTCATTTCGGCAATACTTGGAATCGTGAAGGAGAAGCAGGCATAGCATGAATGTAAAGGTGGCAAAAAGCGCCGGATTCTGTTTCGGAGTCAGGCGTGCGGTCGATCTGGTATATGAACAGACACAGATACCCGGTGCGTTATATACCTACGGACCGATCATACACAATGAGGAGGTCGTCCGTGATCTGGAGGAGCGTGGTGTCAGGGTCTTGCAGCCGGACGATCCGCTGGATGGTCTGGAAAAGGGTCGCGTGATCATCCGCTCCCACGGAGTCGGAAAAGAGGTTCAGATGCAGCTTGAGGCTGCCGGCTTTGAGGTGCTGGATGCGACCTGCCCGTTTGTGAAAAAGATTCATCGCATCGTGGCGGAGCATTCAGCCGCAGGCGAGCACATAGTCATTATCGGGAATCCGGCTCACCCGGAGGTGCAGGGGATCTGCGGATGGTGTGATCCAAAGCATACAACGGTCATTGAAACAGCGGAGGAAGCGGAGCGTTTCGGGCTTCCTGAGAAAAAAAGTCTCTGCATCGTTTCGCAAACGACATATAATAACAAGAAATTTAAGAATTTAGTTGAAATTATTCAAAAAAAAGGTTATTATACAAGTGTATGTATTTTAAATACGATCTGTAATGCGACCTCGCAGCGACAGGCAGAGGCGCGTGCGCTTGCTGGAGAATCCGACGCGATGATCGTGATCGGCGGCAGCCACAGTTCCAATACACAGAAGCTATTTGAAATATGTAAGGATGAATGTAAAAATACTTACTATATACAGACACTGGAAGATTTGGACTCGACAGAACTTCGTGGACTTGACAACGTAGGTATTACAGCTGGGGCATCCACCCCAAATAATATTATTGAGGAGGTTCAAAAGTATGTCAGAAATGAGCTTTGAACAAATGCTGGAAGAGTCTTTAAAGACAATCCGACAGAATGAAATTGTGGAGGGTACGGTCATCGATGTAAAGCCGGACGAGATTGTCTTAAACATCGGATATAAGTCAGATGGAATCATCAGCCGTAGCGAGTATACCAACGAGCCGAATGCAGACCTTACCACAATGGTTTCCGTAGGAGACAAGATGGAAGCAAAGGTAAAGAGAGTCAATGACGGAGAGGGACAGGTTCTTCTTTCTTATAAGAGCCTTGCAGCAGAGAAAGGCAGCAAGCGCTTGGAGGAGGCTTTCGAGAATGGTGAGGTGCTGACCGCAAAGGTTGCACAGGTTCTCACAGGAGGACTCAGCGTGATCGTTGATGAGGCGCGTGTGTTCATCCCTGCCAGTCTCGTAAGCGACACTTATGAGAAGGATCTCTCTAAGTACGAGGGACAGGAGATCCAGTTTGTGATCACAGAGTTTAATCCCCGCAGAAGACGAATCATCGGCGATAGAAAGCAGTTAGTAGCTGCTAAGAAGGCAGAGCTTCAGAAGGAGCTTCTGGAGAAGATCAAGGTCGGCGATGTTATCGAGGGAACTGTTAAGAATGTGACAGATTTCGGTGCATTTATCGATCTGGGCGGCGTTGACGGACTGCTTCACATCTCAGAGATGAGCTGGGGCAGAATCGAGAATCCGAAGAAGGTATTCAACGTTGGCGATAACGTAAGAGTATTCATCAAGGACATCAAGGATACCAAGATTGCACTTTCCATGAAATTCCCGGATGAGAACCCGTGGAACAATGCAGAGGAGAAGTTTGCAGTTGGTAATATCGTAAAGGGAAAAGTTGCACGTATGACAGATTTCGGTGCTTTCGTAGAGCTGACACCCGGAATCGATGCATTACTGCACGTTTCACAGATCGCAAGAGAGCATATCGAGAAGCCGTCTGATGTATTGAAGATCGGACAGGAGATCGAAGCAAAGATCGTTGATTTCAATGAGGCTGATAAGAAGATCAGCCTGAGCATGAAAGCATTACTGACTCCCGAGGAGGAGCATGCAGATGGAGCATCTGCAGAGGATGCTGAGTAATTATTAAATGAATTCCCTGTGGGTTATCCCACAGGGAATTTTTTATTTCATAGGAAATTGCGTCCTATGAAATAAAAGCCCTCCGGGCAGGAT
>CAVHZH010000031.1:0-20870 GCA_963640395.1 Oscillospiraceae bacterium | reverse complement strand
AATAGGAAATTCCGATGAATTTCCCATTACACAACAAAGCCCTCCGGGCAGGATCCTTTCTTGGTATGCTTCGCATATCGCTCGGGCGCGAAAGAGCCGCGAGTGCCTTTTTTAATGTTTCCGCATAAAAAAAGTAAAAAAGAGGTGGAAATTCCGAAATTCCTATGGTATAATTCATAAATGACTGCATAGGCGTTGCTATGCCCTTTTGCAGCAGCGCTTTTCATATATATTATGTAAGATAATGTTTAAGGAGGAAACAGTTACAATGAATGTACAGGTTGAGGATTTAGGAAAGAATATGGTTAAGCTCACCGTTGAGGTGGAGGCTGATGCGTTAGATGCAGCGATCAAGTCAGCATATAATAAGCAGAAAAATAAGATTTCCATTCCGGGCTTCCGTAAAGGCAAGGTGCCGCAGGCAATGATCGAGAAGATGTATGGTGCTGAGATCTTCTACGAAGATGCTGCCAATGAGCTGTTACAGAAAAATTATCCGGCAGCCGTAGACGAGAGCGGTGTGGATGTCGTATCACAGCCGAGCGTAGATGTGACCCAGCTCGAAAAGGGCAAGCCGTTTATCTTTACCGCAGAGGTGGCAAAGAGACCTGAGGTGACATTAGGAAAGTACAACGGTGTGACAGTAACCAAGATCGATACGAGCGTATCTGACGAGGAGATCGACACAGAGATCGAGACACAGAGAAATGCAAATGCGAGAACCATCACCGTGACAGACCGTGCGGTTGCAGAGGGTGATACCGCAGTGATCGACTTCGAGGGATTTGTAGATGGTGTAGCATTTGATGGCGGCAAGGGAGAGAATCATCCGTTAGAGATCGGTTCCCACTCTTTCATCGATACATTTGAGGATCAGCTTGTTGGCAAGAATACAGGTGATGAGGTAGAGGTGAATGTGACTTTCCCCGAGCAGTACCAGGCAGAGGAGTTAGCCGGAAAGCCCGCTATGTTCAAGGTAAAGATCAATGAGATCCGCGCAAAGGAGCTGCCGGAGCTGAACGATGAGTTTGTACAGGATGTATCAGAATTCGATACAATGGCAGAGTATCGTGAGGATGTAAAGAAGAAGCTGCAGGAGCGCAAGGAGAACGCTGCGAAGGGAACAAAGGAGGACGAGGCGATCCAGAAGATTATCGACAAGTCCGAGATGGAGATCCCCGAGGCGATGATCGATATGCAGGCAGAGAACATGATCGATGAGTTTGCACAGAGAATCGCTGCACAGGGCATGTCATTTGACCAGTATCTGCAGTTCTCCGGCATGACAGTTGACAAGCTCAAAGAGCAGGTTCGCCCGGAGGCATTACAGCGCATCCAGAGCAGTCTCGTATTAGAGCAGATCGCAAAAGAAGAAAATATTGAGGCATCTGATGAGGATGTTGATGCAGAGATCGAGAAGATGGCTTCTATGTATGGCATGAAGGCAGACGATCTCAAGACCTACATGGGAGATGCAGAGAAGGAGTCCATGAAGAGAGATATTGCTGTAAAGAAGGCAGTAGAGTTCGTGATGGCGAATGTGAAGGAGCGGTCAAAGGCGAAGTCCAAGACTGCTGAAGCAGACGCTGAATAAACGAAAGATCAAAGCAGGCTGACCTTGTATGGGGTCAGTCTGCTTTCTACATTTTGTTAATTAGCTTTGAAGGAGGTTATTGATATGAGTTTAGTACCTTATGTCGTAGAGCAGACGAGCAGGGGTGAGCGTTCGTATGACATTTATTCCCGTTTATTGAAGGAGCGCATTATTTTTCTCGGCGAGGAAGTCAATGAGACGACTGCCAGCCTGACCGTGGCACAGTTATTATTCCTCGAGTCAGAGGATCCGGGAAAGGACATCCACTTATATATCAACTCGCCCGGAGGAGTCGTTACCGCAGGTCTGGCGATCTATGACACGATGCAGTACATTAAGTGTGACGTATCTACGATTTGTATCGGAATGGCAGCCAGCATGGGTGCATTTTTGCTGTCTGGCGGAGCAAAGGGCAAGCGTTTTGCACTGCCGAATGCGGAGATCATGATCCACCAGCCGTCCGGCGGAGCAAAAGGACAGGCGACCGAGATCCAGATCGCAGCAGAGAACATTTTAAAGACGAAGAAAAGATTGAACGAGATTCTCGCTGCAAATACCGGAAAACCGGTGGAGCAGATTGCAGCCGATACCGAGCGCGACAACTACATGAGTGCGCAGGAGGCCGTAGAGTACGGACTGATCGACAGCATTATTACGAATCACAGTAACTAATCGGGAGAGATAATAGTGGCAGGTAAAAATATGGAAAAGATTCGCTGCAGCTTTTGTGGAAAGACACAGGATCAGGTGCGCAAGCTGATCGCAGGACCGGGCGGAGCCTATATCTGCGATGAGTGTGTGGACATCTGTGCAGAGATCATAGAGGAGGAATTTGAGGATGAGCAGGCAGGACAGCCGAAAGCCGACTTCGAGATCAATCTTCAAAAACCGAAAAAATTAAAGGAATTTCTCGATGACTATGTCATCGGACAGGACGAGGCAAAAAAAGTATTGTCCGTGGCTGTATATAATCATTATAAGCGTATTACAAGTGAGCAGGACATCGATGTCGAGCTGCAAAAGAGTAATATTTTGATGCTCGGTCCGACCGGTTCCGGAAAGACACTGCTCGCGCAGACGCTCGCGCGTGTGCTCAATGTACCGTTTGCGATCGCGGATGCGACGACACTGACCGAGGCGGGTTATGTCGGTGAGGATGTGGAGAATATCCTGCTCAAGCTGATTCAGGCAGCCGATTATGATGTGGAGCGCGCACAGTGCGGGATTGTCTACATCGATGAGATCGATAAGATTACGAAAAAATCCGAGAATGTATCGATTACCCGTGACGTATCGGGCGAGGGTGTCCAGCAGGCACTTTTGAAGATTCTGGAGGGAACGCAGGCGAGTGTTCCGCCGCAGGGAGGCAGAAAGCACCCGCAGCAGGAGCTGATCCAGATCGATACGACGAATATTTTGTTTATCTGCGGTGGCGCGTTTGACGGTCTGGAGAAGATCATCGAGAACCGCATGGATCAGAAGTCGATCGGTTTTAATGCAGAGATCCGTGAAAAGCATGAACGCAATACCGGAGAACTGTTTAAGCATGTGATGCCGCAGGATTTTGTGAAATTCGGACTGATTCCTGAGTTTGTGGGTCGTGTGCCCGTGACGGTTTCCCTTGATTCGCTGGACAAGGATGCGCTGGTGCGTATTCTGCGTGAGCCGAAAAATTCACTGATCAAGCAGTATACCAAGCTGTTTGAGTTGGACGGAGTCGAGCTGTACTTCAAGGACGACGCGGTTGAGGCGATTGCGGATCAATCACTGGCTCAGAAAACCGGAGCGAGAGGTCTGCGTTCGATCATGGAACACACGCTGGAGAATCTGATGTATGAGATCCCTTCGGATGAGGACATTGTGGCATGTACGATTACCCGTGAGGCGGTCGAATCTGACGGAGAACCGGAGATTGAGCGCAAGGGTGCTTAAATAAAACATGTAGCCCGCCTGTAGAATCGTTACAGGCGGGTTTTGCTATTGTCGGACAGCCGTGGCAGGTGCTTGGATATCAATAGTTTCGCAAACGCCTAATTCGGACATAAAATGGAAAGGATAAGGATATGACAGATATTATATTAGAGCTGCCGGCGGTCGCGCTGCGCGGAATGGTCATATTGCCGGGAATGCTGGTGCATTTCGACATCAGCCGGGGACGCTCGATCCATGCGGTTGAGCAATCGATGATGGAGGATGAGCGGATTTTTCTCGTCGCTCAGCGTGACCCCGATGTGGAGGAGCCCGCGCAGGAGGATCTGTATCAGATCGGCACGATCGCCCATATCAAACAGGTCATCAAAATGCAGGGCGGCGTGATCCGCGTGCTGGTCGAGGGCGAGGAACGCGCAGAGCTGGGCGAGATCATGGATGAGCAGGCATTTTTAAAGGTGCAGGCGATCCGTTTTAACAGCGAGGACATGGAAGAACTGGCAGAAAATGTGCAGCAGGGAATGCTGCGCGGCGTACAGGAGACCTATACCCAATATTCCGCCGTCAACGGCAAGGTGAGCAAGGAACTGGTGCGTCAGGTCGGTGAGCAGACGGATCTCGGCAGCACGCTGGATATGGTTGCAAACAACCTGTCAGTCGATTATCACGGCAAGCAGAAGCTGCTCGAGGCGGTGACACTGACCGAACGCTATGAGGTGCTCGTCGCGATGCTTTTGCAGGAAATGGACATCATCGCGATCAAAAATGAGTTTCAGGAAAAGGTTCGGCAGGAGGTTGACAAAAACCAGAAGGAATATCTGCTTCGGGAGCAGATGAAGGTTATCCGCAAGGAGCTTGGCGAGGACAATACGGAGAGTGACATCGACCATTTTCGTGCCGAACTCGAAAAGCTCAAGGCAGATGCACCGATCAAGGAAAAAATCGCAAAGGAAATCGACCGTTTTAAAAATATCCCCTCCAACTCGTCAGAGAGTGCGGTGCTGCGTGGATATCTGGAGACCGTTCTGGAGCTTCCGTGGAAAAAGGTGTCTAAGGACAACAAAGACCTGAAGCATGCAAAGGAAGTGCTGGAGGAGCAGCATTTCGGACTGGAGAAGGTCAAGGAGCGTATGCTGGAGTTTCTGGCGGTGCGCAACCTGACAAGCAAGGGCGACAGCCCGATCATTTGTCTTGTCGGACCTCCGGGAACCGGAAAAACGAGTATCGCGCGTTCGGTTGCCGAGGCATTGAACAAAAAATATGTGCGTATCTGTCTGGGTGGCGTGCGTGATGAGGCGGAGATCCGCGGACACCGGCGCACCTACGTCGGGGCGATGCCGGGACGACTCGTGACGGCGTTGCGGTCTGCGGGAGTGAGCAATCCGCTCATTTTACTGGATGAGATCGACAAGGTGAGCAACGATTACAAGGGTGATACGTTTTCTGCACTGCTGGAGGTACTAGACGGTGAGCAGAACCAGAAATTCCGCGACCATTATGTAGAGCTGCCGGTCGATCTGTCGGAGGTATTATTTATCTGTACCGCCAACTCGACGGAAACGATCCCGCGCCCGCTCTTAGACCGCATGGAGCTGATCGAGGTCACAAGCTATACGGCAAACGAGAAATACCATATTGCGACCGACCATTTACTGCCGAAGCAGATGAAGAAAAACGGTTTAAAGCCGGGACAACTGGAGATCAGCCGCACAGCAATGGAGCAGATCATTTCCGGTTATACGAGAGAAGCCGGTGTGCGTAATCTCGAGCGCAAGCTCGGCGAGATCTGTAGAAAAAGTGCGCGCCGGGTTTATGAGGGCGAAAAGGAACAGGTCCGGATCACCGCCGGCAATCTGGAGCAGTATCTCGGAAGGGTCAAATATACCGAGGAAAAGGCAAACCAGACCGATGAGGCCGGTATCGTGCGCGGGCTTGCATGGACGAGTGTCGGCGGCGTTACGCTGGAGGTCGAGGTCAATCTGATGCCCGGCAAGGGCGAAATGAAGCTGACCGGACAGATGGGCGATGTCATGAAGGAGTCTGCGCAGACGGCGCTCAGCTATGTGCGCTCGATCAGCACCGATTATGGACTGGATAAGGATTTTTTCAGTGCGCATGATATTCATATCCATATTCCGGAGGGCGCAGTTCCGAAGGACGGACCGTCCGCGGGCATTACGATGGCATCAGCGATGCTTTCGGCAGTGACCGGGATCCCGGCGAAAGCGGATGTGGCGATGACCGGCGAGATCACGCTGCGCGGCAGGGTGCTTCCGATCGGCGGATTGAAGGAAAAGCTGCTGGCAGCAAAAAATGCAGGGGTAAAGACCGTATGCGTGCCGAAAAAGAACGAGAAGGATCTCGGGGAAATTTCATCGGAGATCACGCGGGGGCTTTCAATCATCCCGGTGGAGCATATGAAAGAGGTATTGGATATCGTGCTGGTAAAGGAGAACAAGGATGGTAATTAAACAGGTAAATCTGGAAACGGTGTGCGGGATCACGAGCAAGATCCCGGACAACAGGCTGCCGGAGATCGCGTTTGCAGGTAAATCGAATGTCGGGAAATCGTCGCTGATCAATGCGCTGATGAACCGCAAATCATTGGCGCGCACATCTTCCCAGCCGGGAAAAACGCAGACGATCAATTTTTATAATATCAACGATGCGATGTATCTGGTCGATCTGCCCGGCTATGGCTACGCGAAGGTATCGGAGAGCGAGCGCGCAAAATGGGGGAAAATGATCGAAAATTATCTGCATAAGAGTAAGCAGCTGCGGGCAGTTTTCCTGCTCATTGACATCCGGCATACACCGGGTGCTAACGACAAGACGATGTATGACTGGATCGTATATCAGGGCTACCACCCGGTTATTATTGCGACAAAATTAGACAAGCTGAAACGATCACAGGTGCAGAAAGCACTCAAGGAGGTGCGTGCGGGTCTTGGGCTGCAGACGGACGATATCGTGATCCCGTTTTCCGCAGAAACCAAGCAGGGCAGGGAGGAGATCTGGGAGCTGATGGATCAGTTGACAGCGGCAGAACCGTAGGCATAACTGACGACAGTATTCGACGCGGGCTCTTGCTAGAATGAGGCATATTTTTTGGAAAAAAACAGGCAGGAGAGTTGTATGATCATCAGTATTTGTGATGACAGTCCGGTTGCCAGATGCGTTATAAAGGAAATGATATTGCTTTATAAGGAACGGCGGAAAATACCGGACATGGAGGTTTTAGAATATGATACGCCAACTTCATTAGAGAAAGATCTTAAAAAAATAGAGTCGGATATTTATTTGCTGGACATCTTTTTTCCGGATGGCAATGGGATTGAGCTTGCAAAAAAGATCAGGCTCCGCTATCATTACAATCCGATCGTGTTCATCACTGCTTCCGGTGAGTACACGATGGGAGCGTTTCATGTATATGCATTGCGCTATCTGCTCAAGCCGGTTCATATGCACGAGTTATTCGGGACACTGGACTATGTGCTTGAAAAAGTGCGGAGGCAGGAACCAAAATATTTCCGGATCCGGACGTTTGACGGCACGCAGAATCTGAAATATTCGACCATTATGTATGTGGAGCGGGACGGACAGACATTTCTTGTCACGACGGGCAGCGGCAGGGTCTATCAGGGTGTGACACTGAGAAAATCTCTGACAAGCAGGCTTCAGGAGCTGCTCGCGGACGATCGCTTTGTGCAGACGCATGTATCGTTTGTAGTCAATATCGATGCGGTGGCGGTATATCATGGCAATTACATAGTGATGCAGGATGGGCGTGAAATTCCGATCAGCCGGAAGTTCCATGCATCCGTGAAATCCAGATTTGGTTATATAAAGAAGTAAATAGTTGAAATTATGCAAAAAATTACCATTTTTTTGCAATTTTGTGTCAACCATTCACTTTTCTACGTTGATGTGGTAAGGTTATGCTACCATATAATTTCATAGAAAAGGAGGGAGATTCATGAGTATGACGGTATGTGAGTCGGGGAAGGAACTGCAACTGATTGAGTACCTACAGTCGCAGGGAATGACTGTCGTCATATGGAATGAGACGGAGTCGTTGCAGCCGGAATCGGTGGAGCAGAGCATCCAAAAGACACCGTCAGAAGTAGCAGCCAATGGGGAGAGACGGTTGCAAGTCCAGATCGCAGCAGATCTCGTGGGGATGGGATTTCGCAGAGGTCAAGTGGGGTTCAACAATATTGTAATAGCCATTTATCTGATTTCAAAAATGGGATATGGACAACCGATCCGAATGACGCATGATGTCTATCCGGAGGTGGCGAAGTATTATGGCACTTCTGCAAACAGTGTGGAACGCACGATCCGCAATTCGATCGAATCAGTCTGGAAGCGCAGCGATCTGAAAACGTTGCGCCATATGTATCCATATCCATGCGATCATGCGAGTGGCAGACCAACAAATGCCGAATTTCTGATCAACACTGCGATGAAATATCGACAGTAAAAAACGACAGTAAAAAAGTACCATGCGGGATAAAAACCGCATGGTACTTTTTTCGTGTAATAGGAAATTCCGATGAATTTCCCATTACATAAAAAGCCCTCCGGGCAGGAATCTTTCTTGTTTAAATCGCATGTGTCTGGATGGCGCTCTGCGCGGATGCTTTCAGCCATGTTTCCAGATAGCTTGATCCACCGGCGGCTTTATACCAGATCTGCAGGCTGGTGAACGGCACTCCGGCGAAGGAATCCGCTGCGATGCTCGTGATAGCGGTTCCGGGGATGGTCAGGATCGATAATTTTATGCAGTTGAAAAATGCCATATTTCCGATTCTGGCCGCACCGGTGGGGATGGTCAGGCTGTTTAATGCATAGCAGTTGTAGAAGCACCGGTCAGGGATTGCCGTGAGCAGACCGGACAGATGCACGGATTGCAGCGTTTCACAGCCGGAAAAGCAGGCATTTCCGAGTGTCGTCAGCTTGTCCCCCATAGAGACATTCACCAGCTTCTTGCAATCGGCAAAGCATTCCTCGCCGAAGGACAGCACATTTTTGCAGCCGGAGATGCTCATCAGGGAATCGCAGCCCTTGAAGGCATACTTGCCGACCGTGCTCAGGCTGTCTGCACCGAAAAATGTGAGCAGCCTGTCGCAATCGAAAAATGCGTAGTCGCCGATCGCTTTCAGATTCAGTGAAGCCGGCAGGGTCGTCAGCGCATCACAGTTATAAAATGTCTCGGTGTCGATGCTATCCACCGCCGAGAGATCGGGCAGTTGCTCGAGCGCATTGCATTCATAGAAAGCGCGCGCGCCGAGGGATGTGATCGTTCCGATGCAGTTGACAGCCTTTAACTGGTGGCAGCCGGCGAACATGGAGGCACCGATTTCTGTGATGCCGGACGGCAGTGTGACCGTTTCCAGACCGTCGCAGTTTTCAAACAGTCCGTCCGCAAGCTCCGTGACCGGATAGCCCTCGATCGTATCCGGAATCACAAGCGCTGTCTCGGTGATGCGGAGCAGCTTGTTGATCGCGATTTTGCCATATTTGATCTGATATTCATAGTATTTTGTATAGTCGGTCGTGACAGTTAAGATACATTTTCTCGTCACCTTTCCGGCTTTGGCGGTGATGACTGCATCGCCGGGCGCTTTGGCGGTCACCTTTCCTTTTTTTGTGACGGTGGCAACCGATGTGTCGCTGCTGCGCCATGTGATCTTTTTTTTGGTGCCCCGCAGCGATAGCGATGCGGTCTGCCCCTCGGTAAGTGTCAGTGATTTCTGGTTCAGACGGACGGCTGCATCTGCAGGCATGGTATAAATGCCAAAAAGCATGATGATAAGTACCGCCAGAAACCATACGGACCTGCTTTTTTTCATGAAAAATCCTCCTTCATTGACGCGCTGCGCTGATGCACCGGCCAGCCGGGCGCACAAAAGCACAGTGAATTGGTACAAATAGTATAACACATTTCATGGGTTGTGTGGTATACTATTCATATTTAGAATGATAGGAGTGACAGCATGAAAAAAGGACAAAGTGCAGGCGCATTTTTACTGGCTATGCTGCTCGGTATACAGATAGTGCCGCTGCAGGAGGTATGGGCATCGCAGGTGCGCGTTCAGGAAACAGAAGAATTGATGGAAAACGCACTCGAGGACATGAGTGGAGCATCCTACGCGGAGGGCGAGGCGCTCGTATCCATTGAGGCTGCGCCCGGTGCGGCGTTGGCGCAGGAGGGCGTATACCGCTACGACAAGGAGGTTGAGATCGCCGGGGTCAGTGATTTTGGCGTGGATGAAAGCAGTGGAAAAGAATGCTATATCGTGCATCTTGTCTCTGATACATATTCGACAGAGGAGCTCATGGAGCTGGCACTGAAGCAGTATTATGTGGACGGAGTGAGCGCGAATGGCTACCAGAAGCTGATGTCGTCGGATCCCTATGTGGATTCGCAGTGGTATCTGGATGGCACAGGTACATCCAGCGAGGGCATCCGCTGGTCAAAAGAGCAGGTCGTACAGACCGATACGCCGGTGATCGCAGTCATTGATACAGGTGTGGACTATACGCATCCGGATCTGAACGGAAGCATGTGGGAAAATCCTTATCCGGATGTGCTCGAGGGCAGCCACGGCTACGATTTTGGCGATCATGATGCGGATCCGATGGATGAGAACGGACACGGCACGCATGTGGCGGGGATCGCGGCAGCGGTGCAGGACAACGGAGTCGGGATCAGCGGTGTCTCACAGGCACAGATCATGGCGCTCAAGGTCACAGAGGGTGACTCGGGTGAGATTTCGGATGGGGCGATCATCGAGGCATACGAATATATTTTTGACGCGATGGAGGCAGGGGTCAACGTCTGTGCGGTCAATTGTTCATGGGGCGGCAGTGCCGACACGAACGGCATTCTTTCACTCGCGGTCGATATGGTTGGCGAGATGGGCGCATTGTCCGTATTTGCCGCAGGCAACAGCCATGTGAACTGGGATAATACGCGAAAAGAACTCACGACCCCTTACGATCTGGACAGCCCGTATGTGGTGATTGTCGGTGCATCCAACGAGGATGATGAGGCAGCCTATTATTCAGATTACAGTGCGAGTAAGGTCGATCTGTTTGCGCCCGGCAGCAATATGCTGTCCACTTATGTCGGGGATCTGTATCTACCGGGCATCTACAGCGACAGCCAGCGCAGGCAGCTATCGGTGTATTTTAACCGTGTGAGTGCAGATGGGGAAAATATACTTCCTGCGGGACAGACATGGGAGAATTTTTATACGGCAAAGGAGCTCGGCATCGCAAGTGATTACACGGTAAAAGTAAAATGTATGAAAAATGGCTCCAACGGTTATCTGAAATTAGAAGTGACGCGCAATAAAGTTTCCGATGGCGGCGAGGCTGCCGGCTCGATCTATGTCGATGTGACGGATCTGCATCTGGCTCAGAATGCGACCTACTATGTAGGCTTTCTGGAGGGCGATGCGTCTGGCAGCGAGATCTGCTGGCAGGCGCAGATGATGACCAGCACACAGGAGAGTTCCCGGTTTGTGACGGTTGGGGATCGGACTTATATGCGGATCGTCGGGCTGACGGTGGGGGAAAAATATGTCGGCACGCCGATGGAGCTGTATCTGGACGACATCGCAATATCAGCGGCGAATGTGCAGACACAGGAGTTTGGCGCATATGCATATCTGGACGGAACCTCGATGGCAGCACCGGTCGTCAGTGCGGCGGTGGCTACTTTAGCGGCGGCGAACCCGAAAATGTCGGCGAGTGAGCTGCACGCCCAGCTCGTGAACTGCGTGCGCAAGGTCAGTGCGCTGTCGAATAAGTGCATTTCCGGCGGTGTGATTGATCTGTCCAAGCTGCGGACGTTTGCCACGAAGGTGAAGCTGTGCAAAAAAACTGCGACGCTGCGCTATGGGAACACACTTAAGCTTCGTGCGCAGGTAGCGCCCAGCTATGTGACAAACAGCAAGGTGAAGTGGAAAACGAGCAATAAAAAATACGCGGTGGTCAATAAAAACGGTGTGGTGCGTGTGAAAAAGGCAGGTATCGGACACACGGTAAAGATCACGGCGACAGCCGCTGACGGAAGCGGAAAATATGCTGTATGCAGAATCAAAATCAAAAAGAGCAACAGATCATAGCTAGTGGAGGGATGGTATGATGAAGCGGACAAACATGCGGTGGATAGGAAAAGGGATCGCCTGTCTGGTGTTTGCGGTTATGCTGGCAGCCACGGGTATCATGGCAGCCCCGGTAACGGCACAGGCAGCAGAGACATTTATATATGAAGATTCGGACATGATCGGTCAGGGCGGATATATTTATTTTATCCGCAGTCAGTCTGACAGCAGCAAGGCGACGATCTGCCGGAAAAACGTATCCGACGGCAAGATATCGAAGGTCGTGACTGAGTCAAACGGTATTCTGCGGCTCGTTGTGAGCGGACAATATCTGTATTATACAACCTCGGAAAACGGCAAGGACTGGGTGATCCGGATGTGCCGTCTGGACGGCGGTGATGTGCATACACTGTGCGGGGGTGTTGTCAGCTATGCCGATGCGCAGCAGGTTTACGGGATCGAGACACTCGCGAATGGCAGACAGCGGTTGTTTAGCATGGAATACGAGACGGAGGATCTGACACGGATCAAAACGGTCACGGCCAAGCAGATATTAGAATATGTGGCAAATATCGGAAGTGACAGCTATTATTCCATCTACGACCAGAAAACGGATAAGATCTCACTGTACCGCCTGAATACGTCGAAAAACCAGATGGTGCGTGTGGCGACGGACAAACGAAGTGCCAATGATTCGACATCCCCGTTAGGTATCAGCGCTGTAGCGCAGTCCGGCGGTGAGCTGTATTATAATTTCGGTTCATACGAGGGCACCGGCAATTACTGGTACGGAACGATCCGCAAGCTGACGGTGGACGGCAAAAAGAAAACCGTGGCAAAAAATACATCGGATGACACCCTGATGCTCGGAAGCAGCGCGCTGTATTTTTCAACGCCGCAGGGAAATAACTATAAATATCAGTTGTCAACCGGGAAAAAGAGCCGGTATTCGCTGAAGCTGCAAAAGAGTGTCACATATACGATACTCGGTGATAAAACGTATATGGCAGATACCTCAGATGCAAAAAAGATCCAGATTTCCAGATTCCAGTCGGGAACTGACCGCGAGACGCTGACCAAGAATTTTATATCGATTTCGTTCGGGCAGAAAAAGAATGTGAGCTATGCCGTGCGCATCAGGCAGGTCGGGATATACAATCTCGTATGCGTGACCGGAACGGACTATACAGATCCTGGCTATGGCTGGCGCGGAAAGTTGACCAGCATCAACTGGTATATTACGGACGGAGCCGGAACGGTACTCGGCTCATTTAAATAATCGCAGCATACATATTACGCAATGAAGAAAGTGGAAAGGAACAAAAACACAATGGCAGATAATCAGACACAGATAAAGGAGATCGAGCAGCTGCTGGAGGAGTACAAAAATGGCATGACACAGGAACAGTCGCGGGAGCTCGTGGAAAAAATGAGGGAGGTACGTTTTATTGTACCCGTCACATTCCCGCAGGATGAGACGCTTGCAGCGATGCAGGCAGAGCTGGAGCGGACCGGAAAGCCGGTCAGACTGCCGAAAGATGCCAAGCCGATCCCGGTATTGATCCAGAACCCGAGCAAGGAGCATTTTCTTGCAGTCTACACGAACCTGTCACAGTTGCCGAAGGAGCATCATTCCAACGGCGTGATAGAAATGACATTTGATGCCTGTATGAATTATGCAAAAAGTGCAAAGAACCCGGTATTTGGTGTCGTTGTCAATCCGTTTTCCAACAATTTTGTTGTCCGCCCGCGCAAGGAGCAGCAGGTGACACCCGCGCAGTTCCATCTGCTCGCCAGAAAAAATGTGGAATATGTCCTGTTTCCGCATAGCATTTATACAAAGGATAAGGCATATTTTGACAGTATCGATGCACAGACGCTGTACACATTTTTCAAGGATCAGTATCAGAACAAGCTGCCGATGCCGTATACGGAGAACGATTTTGAGATTATGCAGCTCGGTATCGATCCCAAGCTGGATATGATCCATATTTCCATGCCGACGAAAAAGCTGGAGCAGGGAGCGTGTATCCGTATTTATGTGACATGGCATAAGGAGGCAGACCGTCCCGGATATTATATGATCATCCGCGGCGAAGAAAAAGGCGACCGGAAGTGGATCTACATCCACGACAACGGCAGGTTGGAGGATCTGGGCGAGGCACCCGTAGAGAGTACGGAGATGCAGCAGGTCATGAACATGGAATTGAAGCGTTACAGTGCCAATTAACGGAGCAGCCCGGGAGAAAGGAAGTATATGCTTGGATTTATAATATGGATAGTGGTGATCGTCTACATTGTGAGCCGTTGCAAAAAAAATGCACAGAAAAACCAGCCCAAGCCGAACATGCCCCGCAGCACAAGACCTCCGCAGTATTCACAGCCGCAGATGCGTGGACAGAGCCACCTGCCGCAGCATAACAATCCGCAGAGGCAGGGACAACGTCCGGTAAAACAGCACGCACCGCAGCAGGCAAAGCGTACACAGCCGCAGCCGGCAGCACAGCCCTCGATTCTGCAAAAGGCAAAGGCGAATGCATCGCGGCAGTTTGAGGATGATACAAAGCCGGTAAACGCAGCGGTGGAGCTTGGGCGTCTGCCGGTCGGAGATGAGATCATGAAGGATAAGGCAAAGGCACACCATATCCACAGTGAGCATGAGGATGGACACGGCACAGAGCTGCGCAATGAGCAGGGCGTGGATGATTTTGACACCTACCATCTGATGGATGAGGTGAATGATCTGATCGTCAAGGGCTACAGCGGCAATCTGGAATTTCAGCGGGATTTTATCGCTGAGGCTACGGATATGCTGAACCGCATGTATGGATAAGCCGTGTCAGGCAGTTATGTCAGAATGGAAGGAAAAAGCAATGGAAATAAAGAAACAAAATCTGGAAACCGCAGAGGGACAGCTCACGGAGGAACAGCCGCCTCACTTTGAGGCGCTGATGGCATTTCTGGATGCGGAAACCTACGAAGAAAAGCTGGAGATCCTGTATCGGATGCAGTTGGATCTCAATGATTATCTGATCGATACGATGGCGGTTGCAGTGGATGTGGTCATCCCCGATGGGGATATCGATGACCGCTACCGGCAGCTAAAGGGATGTCTGGAGGCAAAACGTAAATATGAGATTAACCGGTTTCGGTGACAGAACCGGATCATAAATGTAAAAATGAACGTGGAAACGGATGCCGGGCGGCTGCCTGACATCCGTTTGTTACTGAATGGGGGATTTTCCGCTATTATTTTTTGCTCATCGTGCTGTTGTGGTAGCGGCTGTCAAAGGTGACATCCTCGCCCAGCCATTCCGGGGGAACGAAAGCGTTTGCCTCGTCCTCTGATGAAAACTCTACCTCTGCGAGAATGAGCGGAGTCAGATCACCCGCAAACACATCCAGCTCAACGGTCAGCTTGTCATCGAGTGGAATCAGGTAGCGCGTTTTCTCGATGATGCGTCCGTCTGCTTTGGGCTTTAAGTGGGCATATGCCTCGGCGGTCAGCGGGAGGTTGTATTCCTCTCGTGCGAGCATGCCGCTGGACTTGTAGGTCAGGTAATAGTTGTCGTCCAAGCGGCGGATGCGGACGACAGGGCTTGTGCACAGGTAGCCCTGCTCGATCCTGCGAGAAGCGAACTGTGTCAGGTCATCCGGCAGTTCCTTGGGTAAAAATTTGCGTTCGATTTCCATAATGAGCACTTCCTTTACATCTGTTTTCTCTAGTACAGCGTTTCATAAATAACTAGACCAGAAACGTAGAATGTTTTTTTGAATGTGCATATCAAAAAACGCAGGCGTAGTGGGCTACGGCGAGGCTTTTTGGTATGTGCAGTCGGAAAAACAGGCAAGTTATTGGGATAGTTATTTAGAAATCGCTGTACTAGTATATTTGAAAAATGTATGGTTGTAAAGGATGCTGTTTGTTGAAAAAGTGAGTAGATTGTGAGATACTTATACAAATAGTTTCGCAAACACCTATTCGTACACAACGCAGAAGGGAGACGTAAAATGAGTGATAAAAAAGTAGGAATTATGGTAGCAAACGGATATGAGGAGATCGAGATGCTGACAGTTGTTGACATCCTGCGCCGGGTCGGGCTGACCTGCGACATTATCTCGGTGACAGGCGAGCAGGCGCTGACCAGCTCCCACCGGGTAACGGTACTGGCAGATGTATTGTATGAGGATGCAGACTTCGACAGCTACGATGCACTGGCGATCCCCGGAGGCATGCCGGGCACGATCAATCTCGGAGAGCACGCAGGCGTATGCGAACAGCTCCGGCGCGCCTGTGCACAGGGCAAGCTCATCGCGGCGATCTGCGCGGCACCGACCGTATTTGGCAAGCTGGGGCTCTTGCAGGGCAAAAAAGCGATTTGCTTCCCCGGCATGGAGGATCAGCTCACCGGCGCAGAAGTGACCTGCGAACCGGTTGTCCGCGACGGCAACATCATCACGAGCCGGGGCATGGGAACCGCGATCGATTTTGGTCTGGCGATCCTTTCCTATTTTGAGGATGCAGCCACCGTGGAAGAGCTGGCGAAAAAGATCGTCTACCACGCATAACAGCAGGCATGGAGGCAGGATATGAGTAATACCGATAAGAAAAAGCAGAAACAAAAAAAGCCATACCGTGCAGCGCAGGATCAGATCGCGCGCACCGGCGGACATCTGGGTACGATTTTTCTGACCGCGGTCGCGGCACTGTTTATACTTGTAGGCAGCATCATGCTGTTTGTGGACGGTGTGCAGGAGCAGTATCTCGTCTACATGATCAGCGCGCTGCTGATCGCGCTTGGTATCGGACTGATCGTCAAATATTTTGTGACCGAGGCATACCGGAGTATGCATGACTACAGCTTTTCGGGTGGCGCGCTGATCGTGATACTGGGCGGCAGTGCACTCGCGCGGGCAAAGGAGCTGACCGGGCAGATCAGCGTGCTCGCGGGTCTGCTGGTGCTGGCGGTAGCGGTCGTGATGCTGCAGCAGGCATTGCAGATGCATATCATGCGCAAAAGCGTGTGGCCGGTCGTGCTGGCGATCGCGGTTGTCACGCTGTTAGCAGCAGTCGTATTGTTGTTCGACCTCCGTTTTTTGACCGGAAACATCGATAAAATCGCATATTGGATCCTGCTGATCGCCGGAATACTGACATTGCTTTGCATGGTGATCTCCGCGATCGGCGTAAAGCTGTTTCTGCATCAGGAGGAGGACGAGCTCGTGCGCAGGCAAAAGGAACAGCAGCTTGCGTTTGAGCGCGCGCTGGATCAGGATCGGCTCGAGCAGAAAATGAAGCGGATTGCGAATCAGGAGCAGGACGGACAGGCAGACATACCTGATGAGCCCGAGGATACATCGGACAGCGGAACGCAGAACATCTGACATGGAAGGAAAACCCACTGCATACAATAAAGCAACTGTATGTAAGTGGGTTTTTTATGCATTTGTATAATCAGAAAAAGGTTCGGTCAAAGATATGGTATCGCCTGCTGCTTTTTGTTGTCGCTCTGGCAGCCGGCATACTGGCAGCAGTTGTTGCGGAGCATTGTGCGCAGAAAATGCGGGGCGGGAGTGCCCGCACAGATTATCAGGCTGCGTCTGCATCCGGCGGCAGGCAGGGCGATGAACTGAAAAAAAAGGTGGCGCTCACGTTTGATGACGGACCAAATCCGGATTATACGCCGATGCTGCTGGACGAATTGAAAAAACGAGGTGTGCCCGCGACCTTTTTTGTGCTGGGCGCGGAGGTGGAGCAATATCCGGGACTGGTTCGCCGCGCCAGTGAGGAGGGACATCTGATCGGGGTACATTCCTACCAGCATGTCAATCTGCACCAGTTGAGCGACCAGCAGGCGGTGGAGCAGGTGAACCGCACGAATGAGGCGATCTATGCTGCCTGCGGACAGTATGCGAGCTACATCCGGCCGCCATACGGCTGCTGGAAGGAGTCACTGGATGATGAGGTGCAGATGGTCGAGGTGCTGTGGGACATCGACCCGCGGGACTGGGCGACGACCAGCGCAGATCTGGTTGTCCGGCGGGTGCTGCAGGATGTGGAGGAAAACAGCATTATTTTGCTGCACGATGCGTCAGAGTCCTCCGTGCAGGCGGCATGCATGATCATTGACCGGCTGCAGACACAGGGGTATACTTTTGTGACGGTAGAGGAACTGCTGCTAGAGTGATTTTGGGGATAATGAATCTGCACAAACATAAAACTTGCAAAACATATCTTTTTATCAATCATTACAAAAAGTCCGATTTTTTAAAAAAGTACCCGAAAATACTTGAAAAATAAGGAAACATCATGTATCTTTGTAAAGGACGTCAGGAAACGTTTATGAATTTTTGAACAACGAAAACTGCAAAATGGAGGAAACCGTCAGTGGATTTATTCGATTACATGCGGGAAAAGAATATGGAGCAGGAATCGCCGCTGGCATCCCGGATGCGCCCGACGACGCTTGATGAAGTCGTCGGACAGGAGCATATCATTGGAAAAGACCGCCTGCTGTATCGTGCGATCCGCGCGGACAAGCTGCAGTCGATCATTTTTTACGGACCGCCGGGCACCGGAAAGACGACGCTGGCAAAGGTCATTGCTCATACGACCAGCGCAGCATTTACACAGTTGAATGCGACTTCTGCCGGAAAAAAGGATATGGAGGAGGTCGTGGCGCAGGCGCAAAGCAATCGGGGCATGTATGGGAAAAAGACGATTCTGTTTATCGATGAGATCCATCGCTTTAACAAGGGTCAGCAGGATTATCTGCTGCCGTTTGTGGAGGACGGAACGGTGATCCTCATCGGGGCGACGACGGAAAATCCTTATTTTGAAGTGAACGGTGCGCTTTTGTCCCGGTCGATCATTTTCGAGCTGAAGCCCTTGACAAAGGACAATATCCGCGTACTGCTGCGCCGCGCAGTCACAGACTGTGAAAAGGGCATGGGCAGCTACGGGGCGGTGTTGGATGCGGATGCGGAGGAATTTCTGGCAGACCTCGCAAACGGGGACGCGCGTGCGGCATTGACGGCGATCGAGCTCGGGATTCTCACAACAGAGCCGGATGCAGCGGATGGTAAAATTCATATTACGCTGGATGTCGCACAGGAATGTATCCAGAAACGGGTATTGAAATACGATAAAAACGGGGATAATCATTATGATACAATCTCTGCATTTATAAAGAGCATGCGTGGCTCCGATCCGGACGCGGCAGTGTATTACCTGGCGCGGATGCTGTATGCAGGTGAGGATGTCAGGTTTATCGCCAGACGCATGATGATCTGCGCATCGGAGGATGTGGGAAATGCAGATCCGCAGGCGTTGCAGGTCGCCACGGCAGCGGCGCTCGCGGTTGAGCGGGTCGGTATGCCGGAGGCACAGATCATTTTGTCACAGGCAGTCAGTTACATTGCCAGTGCGCCAAAGAGCAACGCAGCGTGTGAGGCGATCTACAGGGCGATGGATGTAGTCGCGCATACAAAGACACCACCGGTGCCGGTGCACCTGCAGGATGCACATTACAAATCATCCGGAAAGCTCGGACATGGTGTGGGATACAAATATGCACATGCATATCCCCATCATTATGCCGCGCAGCAGTATCTGCCGGATGGACTGGAACAGGAAACATTTTACGAACCGTCTGACAATGGCTATGAGCAGACGATCCGGGAATATTTAAACAATGTAAAACGCTGGAAGCGTGAACAGGAGGAGCAGAAATGAAAGCATACGATCAGATGACAAGGGAAGAGCTTCTGCAGGAGCGGGAAAAGCTGCAAAAGGAGTACAAGGGCTTTGAGGAAGCCGGTCTGCAGTTGAATATGGCACGTGGAAAGCCGGAGCGCGCACAGCTTGAGCTGTCCATGCCTATGATGGATCTTTTAAGCAGCAAGAGCGACTGTCTTGCAGCGGATGGAACAGACTGCCGCAATTACGGTGAGCTGGATGGTATTCCCGAGGCAAAGAAGCTGATGGCAGAGATCATGGAATGCCGCCCGGAGCAGGTGATCGTATTCGGTAACGCGAGCCTGAATGTCATGTTTGATGCGGTTGCACGTTACATGCTGCACGGTGTGTGCGGCGGTACACCGTGGAGTCAGCAGGGCAAGGTCAAATTCCTCTGTCCGGTGCCCGGATATGACAGACATTTTGCCGTTACCGAGTGTTTGGGCGTTGAAATGATCAATGTGCCGCTCGGCGAGGACGGACCGGATATGGATCTGGTTGAGCAGCTCGTTGGCTCTGACCCTCTGATCAAGGGTATCTGGTGTGTGCCGAAATATGCGAACCCGACCGGTATCTCTTATTCCGATGAGGTTGTCCGTCGGTTTGCTACGATGAAAACTGCGGCAGACGATTTCCGCATTTTCTGGGATAATGCATATGGTGTGCATCATCTGTATGAGGAAAAGGACAAGCAGGATCAGATTTTAAATATTCTGGATGAGTGTGAGGCAGCAGGTCATCCGGACCGTGTGCTGGAGTTTGCATCTACCTCCAAGATCACGTTTGCAGGCGCAGGTATCTCTGCGATGGCGGCATCTGAAAACAATCTCAAGGATGCAAAGGCGGTCATGACGATCCAGACGATCGGTTACGACAAGCTGAACCAGCTCCGCCATGTGCTGTTTTTGAAGGATCGCGCAGGTGTGGATGCGCATATGATGAAGCATGCAGCGATCATGCGTCCGAAGTTCGAGAAGGTCGAGCAGATGCTTTCCGAGGAAATCACACCGCTTCGCATTGGCAGCTGGGTGTCTCCGCGCGGCGGCTATTTTATCTCCTTCAATGCCCTGCCCGGCTGTGCAAAGCGCATCGTGGCATTGTCTAAGCAGGCAGGCGTTGTATTGACCGGGGCAGGCGCACCGTTCCCCTATGGAAAAGATCCGGAGGATCGCGTGATCCGTCTGGCACCGTCTTTCCCGTGCATGGATGAGCTGATCGAGGCAACGAAGATCTTTATTTGCAGCGTCAAGCTGGCAAGCGTAGAGAAGCTGCTCGCAGAATAAAACGCCGGCAGGCGTCTCCTCGAATGGCGCGGATCAAACTGTTACTAAAAGGATGAAATTTTTTGCGCATCATATAGAAAAAATACCGTTAAAAGGGTATAATTTCTATATGGTGCGTTTTTATGTAATAGGAAATTCCTATCAAACAAGATGCTCCGCAAGGATGCGCACCTCGCGGAGTTGAAGTGTATGCTTCGCATACCGCTCGG
>CAVHZH010000030.1:0-21204 GCA_963640395.1 Oscillospiraceae bacterium | reverse complement strand
AATGTCAAGTTTATCATGTAAGAATATTTGTAAGAGATATCCGAACGGTTTTGAGGCTGTAAAGAATTTCAACCTCGAGGTAGAGGACAAGGAGTTTATCATCTTCGTAGGACCTTCCGGATGTGGAAAGTCAACCACACTTCGTATGATCGCAGGTCTGGAGGAGATTTCTTCCGGTGAGTTATATATCGATGGAAAATTAGAAAACGACGTAGAGCCGAAGGATCGTGACATCGCGATGGTATTCCAGAACTACGCACTGTATCCGCATATGACCGTATACCAGAATATGGCATTTGGTCTGAAAATGCGTAAGGTTCCGAAGGATGTCATTGACCAGAAGGTTCGTGAGGCAGCGAAGATCCTTGATCTGGAAAAACTGTTAGATCGTAAGCCGAAGGCTCTTTCCGGTGGACAGAGACAGCGTGTTGCGATGGGTCGTGCGATCGTCCGTAACCCGAAGGTATTCCTGATGGATGAGCCGTTATCCAATCTGGATGCAAAGCTGAGAGTACAGATGCGTTCCGAGATTTCTGCATTACATCAGAAGCTGGGCGCTACGATTATCTATGTAACGCATGACCAGACAGAGGCTATGACACTGGGTACCAGGATCGTTGTATTAAAGGATGGTGTCATCCAGCAGGTAGATTCTCCCCAGAAATTATACGCGCAGCCGGATAACCTGTTCGTAGCAGGCTTCATCGGATCACCGCAGATGAACTTTGTAGATGCTGTCTGTAAGATCAACGGCAAGGAAGTCACACTGACCTTTGACAAGTTTTCGGTTGTATTGCCCGAGGCAAAGGCACAGAAGCTGATCGATGGCAACTATGACGGGAAGACGGTTGTACTTGGTATCAGACCGGAGAACATCTCTGATGATAAGGAAGATATCGCAAAGTGTGCATGCAAGGTAACGACCGAGGTGACAGGATACGAGCTGTTAGGCGCAGAGGTTCTGTTATACTTCAGCGTAGGCGGAGCAAAAATGACTGCCAGCGTATCTTCTGCGACCACTGCCCGTTACGGCGATACAGTAGATCTGGCATTTGATGCAAATGCAATGCATGTATTTGACAAAGAGACAGAGCTGACCATTACCAATTAGTTTGGGAAAATAAATAACAATGAAAAAACGGGGGCTGACATGTATGATGTGTCAGTCCCTTTTACGTTTTACCCCCATCTGGAACCTATATTACGTTTTTACCCCATCCGTAACCTATTGGCTTTTTTAAAAAAGTGTGATATGATAGGAAATATATGTATTATGGATAGCCGACAGAGGAATCGATCGCTGTCCATATGGTATGGAGGATGAGAAATGTTTGATTACAAGCAGTACAAGAGAAATTATTTTATGCCCCCGGAGGTCTGCATGGACTGGGCAAAGAAAGAATATGTAGATAAAGCACCGATCTGGTGCAGTGTGGATCTGCGCGACGGCAATCAGGCGCTGATCGAGCCGATGAGTCTGGATGAGAAGCTGGAGTTTTTCCAGATGCTCATAGAGATCGGATTTAAGGAGATCGAGGTCGGTTTCCCGGCAGCATCCGAGACAGAGTATGAGCTGGTGCGTACACTGATCGAGAAAAATATGATCCCGGAGGATGTGACGATCCAGGTGCTCACACAGGCGCGTGAGCATATCATCCGCAAGACCTTTGATGCAGTCGAGGGCGCACCCGGAAAGGTCATTGTACATGTATACAATTCCACATCGCTGGCACAGCGCGAGCAGGTATTTGCAAAGTCAAAGGAGGAGGTCAAGCAGATCGCGATCGACGGCGCAAAGCTGCTCAAGGAGCTGGCGGATGAGACAGAGGGAAATTTTGTATTTGAATACAGCCCGGAGAGCTTTACCGGCACAGAGGTAGATTATGCGGTGGATGTATGTAACGCAGTGCTCGATATCTGGGAGCCGCGTGAGGATTTCCGTCCGATCATCAATATTCCCGCAACGGTAGAGATGTCCATGCCGCATGTGTTTGCACAGCAGGTCGAGTATGTGAGCAAGCATCTGCACAACCGTGAGCATGTCGTTCTTTCCCTGCATCCGCACAACGACAGGGGCTGCGGCATTTCCGATGCGGAGCTGGGTATTTTAGCAGGTGCAGACCGTATCGAGGGAACGATGTTCGGAAACGGTGAGCGTACCGGTAATGTGGACATTATGGTGCTTGCCATGAATATGTATGCGCAGGGTGTTGATCCCGGACTGGATCTGTCCAATATGCCGCATCTGGTAGAGGTGTATGAGCGCCTGACACAGATGCATATCGATGTGCGCCATCCGTATTGCGGCAAACTCGTATTCGCGGCGTTCTCTGGTTCACATCAGGATGCGATCGCCAAGGGAATGAAATACCGTGAGACACAAGATCCCGATCACTGGACCGTACCGTATCTGCCGATCAATCCCGAGGATGTAGGACGTACCTATGACAGCGATGTCATCCGCATCAACAGCCAGTCCGGAAAGGGCGGCGTAGCTTATATTATGGAGCAGGCATACGGCATCAAGATCCCGTACAGGATGCGAGCAGACTTTGGCTATGCAGTCAAGGATGTATCCGACCACAGCCATTCCGAGCTGTCAGCAGAACAGATTCATGACATTTTTATGGAGCGCTATAAGAATTATACGCCGATCTTTGACATCAAAGGATGCCATTTCCGCCAGGAGAACGGCATCACGGCAACGGTGAATATCATTTCCGACAACCGCAAGGATATTGTCGAGGCAAACGGAAACGGACGACTCGATGCGGTCAGCAATGCGTTGGCAGAGAAGTTTGAGAAGCCGTGTCAGGTGATCTGTTATGAGGAGCATGCGCTGACCGATGGATCTGATTCCAGCGCGATCGCATATGTCGGCATTCAGGGGCAGGACGGCAAGCAGTATTTCGGTATCGGCATTGATCCGGATATTATCCGTGCATCGATCGATGCGCTGGTCTCTGCGATGAACCGCAGCCTTGAGGCAGAAAAAGAGAACTGATCCCGCATGGAGGAGTAAAGGGAACCGTTGCTGAATGTTGATATAAAGGAAAACAGACAGTGACAACATAAGGGGTAAGGAGAATGAGAGAGTGTAGAAAAAAGACAGGAGCAATGCTGCGGCTCTTATTGTTATTGATGGTATTGTTTACCGTCATGGATATACAGCCTGTACAGGCTGCCGTGAAGCTGAATCAGACAGCGGCGAGCCTGTGCGTTGGGGACAGCGTGAAGCTGCAGCTGACGGGCACATCAAAAAAACCGAAATGGAAGTCCAGTGCGCCGAAGGTCGCAAAGGTCACATCCAACGGTAAGGTCAAGGCACTCAAAAAGGGCAATGCGATAATCACTGCCACATTAAATAAGAAAACATATAATTGCAAGGTCTTTGTCAACCGCACGTTTAAGCTTGATAAGACCTCGATTTCAATCAAGAAAAACGGTAGTGTGAAAGCGTATCTGTCTGTCAACGGTGCTGTGAATGCGTCGATTGCGGATAAAAAGATCTGTTCCGTGACATTCGGCAAGTGGGATGGCGATTATATGCCGCTCACGATTGTGCCGAAAAAGGTCGGCAGCACGACAATCACATTTACCAATTCGGCAAATAATGAATCGTGTACCTTAAAGGTCAATGTGAAAGCACTTCCGGTGACTGCGACGTTCCAGACATCTGCGATCAGCAGTGGGGCAGACACGTTTATTGTCGGTGAAAATACAATGAGCATCGCGTTCCAGCTTGATCGCAAGGCAACGTCAGTGGTATTCCGGGTCTATGATTCTAATGGCACTATCGTGAAGGAGCATTCCTTCGGACAGACCGCTGCAAAGCGTAAAGTCACATTTTCATGGGATGGAAAGGATGACAGCGGAGCGCCGTTAAGCGGCAGCTACCGTTACGGAGTCGTGGCGAATGGCAACCGCACGATGGGCGGAGAGGTGTCTGTACTGAGCGCATCGCCGTTTGGCAAGGGTGATGGCTCGGAGAGCAATCCGTTCCGTGTGTCCAATCTGGCAGAGCTGTATCTGATCCGCGATTATAATGGTGCACATTTTGTGCAGGATGAGGACATTGATTTCAACTACAGTGCGTTTGCAGCGCTGTTTGACGATGCGAAGCCGTTCACAGGCACTTTTGACGGAAAATATGAGAATGTGTTGCATCAGATGAACAATCTGTTCGGGTATAATTCCATATTCGGAACGATAGGAGCAGAAGGGACGGTCAAAAATGTGAGTCTGAGTAACTGTGTACTCAATACGGCGGGCAGTCTGTTTGCTATGACCAACAACGGGACGATCGAAAATTGCTCAGTCAATGGCACGATTCTGTGCAACAGCGGTGGTCAGGCAGCGATGCTTGTCATGTTCAACAAGGGTCAGATCAGGAACTGCAACGTGTCCGGTAGGCTGACGGTCAATGCCACAAGCGTTGTGGCTCCCTCGGCACTTAAGGCGGGCGGTGTCGTATTGAATAATGCAGGAACGGTTGTGGAATGTACATCTTCGGTGGAGATTGCACAGCAAATGCAGATCGGAACCTATATTTCCACATATTCTTATGAGATTTATTCGGGTGGTATAGTAGCTGAAAATGCGGCAAACGGGTTTGTGACGCAGTGTACCTTCGCCGGCACGATCAGTGCGCAGGTAATGCTGCCGGATGCGGTCAAGGATACACCCGGTATTGAAGCCGGAAAGACCTATTCCGGCTATGCGGCAGGCAGCAATCTGGGATATATCGGCAGATGTATCAATGCCGGTGCAGGAAAGGATCTTCCTGCGCAGGGGACAGGAACGGGAATGGTACAGTAGGAGGATGCGATGAACATATTAGCACCGTCGCTGCTTGCAGCGGATTTTACACGGTTAGGGGAACAGATGCGCATGATCGATCAGGCTGGTGCGCAGTATTTCCATTATGATGTGATGGATGGACAGTTTGTGCCAAATATCTCGATGGGACTGCCGGTGCTGCAGTCGATCCGTAAGGTGACGACAAAAAAGCTCGACGTGCATCTGATGATCCAGAATCCGGAGCGCTATATCAGTGATTTTTCGGATGCGGGAGCGGATATTCTGACGGTTCATGCAGAGACCTGCACGCATCTGGATCAGATCGTCCGCGATATCAAACGGGAGGGGATTCTGGCAGGTGTGGCACTCAATCCGTCCACGCCGCTGAATGTGCTCGACTATATCTTGCCGGAGGTCGATATGGTGCTGGTCATGACGGTGAATCCGGGCTATGGCGGGCAGAAAATGATTCCGTATACACTGGATAAGGTTCGCGAGCTGCGCGGGATCATCCAGCGTAGGGGCTTGTCGACCGATATCGAGGTAGATGGCGGCGTCAAACTCGACAATGTCGATCAGTTCCTGAATGCCGGAGCCAACGTGATCGTATCCGGAAGCGGGATATTCAAAGGTGATCTCGCTGGCAATGTAGAGGCATTTTTAGAAAAGATGGGTCAGACTAATTAGATCAATCAGGGAAACGCTGATTAAAGCGTTTCCCACGCCGGATTTGCACTGCGAAGCAGTAAATTCCCTTGCAAATCCGTGCGATCTCTCAGTTTATCTAAGGAAATGATGATTTGATCAGCATTTCCTTAGATAAACTGATTTTTGCTGCTGTCATAGGTGTAACCTATGGCAGCGATTTTTTGTGTGAGGGTGGCTTTGTCCTGTGCGAGATCATCGCACAGCGCATCCAGATTCGGATAAAAGTCTCGCAGCTTGGTGTTCAAAAAGCTGAGTAAAATGACGGGATCGTTCGGAATAGCTGACATATGGAAGCTCCTTTTCTATCGTTGTGTTCGTGTTTTAAAATCGTACCAAATAATAAAGCATTTGCATCAAAAAGTCAAATTTAACAAAAATTTTATAAATTCACAAAAATATTGTGTAGATTTTTGACGTTGACGAAAAAAAAGTAAATGCGTATAATATGTGCAAGATAAGCGAAGGCGCTTAGGGAAATTTCCCTAAGTGCCTTTTTTGCGTAGTAGAACCCTTTTTGCGTAATAGGAAATTTCGATAAATATCCTATTACAAAAAAAACCTCCGGGCAGGATTCTTTCTTCTTACGCAAAATGCTCCGCAGGGATCATGCGGCGGCAGATAGGGAGTATGCCGTAAGATCTTTGCCATCGTATCCGGACAAGATCCGGTACGATAGAAAAAATATACTTCAAGGAGGATTTAGTTATGACTCAGGAAATTTTACAGGCAATCAACGACAACATTTTCGCAGTCTGGTTCTTGATCGGCGCCGTGCTCGTGTTCTGGATGCAGGCAGGCTTTGCGATGGTGGAGGCGGGCTTTACCCGTGCGAAAAACTCCGGTAACATCATCATGAAAAACCTGATGGATTTTTGCATCGGCACAGTGATGTGGTTTATTATCGGTGCATCGCTTATGCTGCCGGCAGCGGAAGGTAGTTCTGATATTTTAGGGATCATCGGGACACCGGGCTTTGGTGTATTTACAAATTATGGCAATTTCAGCTATTCAGGATTTGTATTTAACCTCGTATTCTGTGCGACAACAGCAACGATCGTATCCGGATCGATGGCAGAGCGTACCAAATTCCTGACCTATTGTATATATTCGGCAGTGATCTCCGGTATCATTTATCCGGTTGAGGCACACTGGACATGGGGCGGTGGATTCCTCGTCAACATGGGCTTCCACGATTATGCAGGCTCTAACTGTATCCATATGGTCGGCGGTATCTGTGCACTGGTTGGTGCGGCAATGTTAGGACCCCGTATCGGTAAGTTTTCAAAGGATAGAAATGGAAAGATCGTAAAGGTCAATGCATTCCCCGGCTGTAACTTGGTGATCGGTGCGCTCGGTGTATTTATCCTGTGGATGGGCTGGT
The DNA here is from genome assembly GCA_963640395.1 of Oscillospiraceae bacterium. Lineage (GTDB taxonomy): Bacteria > Bacillota > Clostridia > Lachnospirales > Lachnospiraceae > W0P33-017. The sequence goes on along the minus strand of CAVHZH010000030.1, from coordinate 14,315 downwards.
ACGGATTCAACGGTGCAGCAGCCGTAGATGTGCCGACACTCGGATCGATCTTCCTGACAACAACCGTTGCTCCGGCAGTTGCTACGGTTGTATGTATGATTTTCACATGGCTGAAATACGGCAAGCCGGATGTGTCCATGTGTCTGAATGCATCATTGGCAGGTCTGGTAGCGATTACGGCAGGCTGTGATGTAACGGATTGTGCAGGTGCAGCGATCATCGGTGCAGTATCCGGTGTATTGGTTGTATTTGGTGTATGGTTCTTAGACAATGTGATTCATGTCGATGATCCGGTCGGCGCCGTTGCGGTACATATGATGAACGGTATCTGGGGAACGATCGCAGTTGGTCTGTTTGCGACAGCATCAGCACCCGGATTTGCAGTAGCGGGAATTAAAGAAGGTCTGTTCTATGGCGGCGGCTTTGCACAGCTTGGTTTACAGCTTGTAGGTATGTTTATCACGGCGGCATGGACGGTTGTTACCATTACCCTGACATTTGTGATCTTGAAAAAAACAGTTGGCTTACGTGTCAGTGAGGAAGAAGAAATTGTTGGTCTGGATGCATGCGAGCATGGTCTGCCGTCTGCATATTCAGGATTTGCGATCAGTGATATGTCTATGACGATGGATGTCAACGAGAATACAGATCTTGGTGTAGACGATTACAGCAGGGCTTCAAGGGCGAAGATCGATGCGGCAGTGCCTGTGGTATCTGCCGAGACGACTGTACCCGAATTAAAGAGCGGTATTCACAAGGTTGTTATCATCGCAAAGCTGACGAAGTTTGACAAACTGAAAAAAGCACTCAATGATCTTGGTGTAACCGGTATGACGGTTGTTCAGGTTATGGGCTGCGGTATCCAGAAGGGTGCCGGAGAGTATTACAGAGGCGTTGAGATGGATGCGACATTACTGCCGAAGATCAAGGTGGAAGTCGTCGTAGCAAAGATTCCGGTAGACCGCGTGATCGAGACGATCAAAAAGGCACTGTATACCGGACATATCGGAGATGGAAAGATCTTTGTATATGATGTGGCAAAGGTCGTAAAAGTACGTACCGGTGAGGAAAACTTTGATGCGTTGCAGGATGTAGAATGATAAAATAATGAAGAACGATAGGGCGGCGGACAATCGAAAAATGATTGTCTGCCGCCTTATTTTATTTGCGCTCGTTATTATTGATATTGGGCTGTCTGGCTTACAACCACAGTCGTTCCCGTCAGATGCGACGTTTGTCCGGCGAAGTGCGAGCTTGCAGACAGAGCCAGTGGTACTTGGCAAAACAAAGCGAGACACCGCCGGGCAATTGGAGCAGTCTGAGCGGGAGACGACTGTGGTTGTAAGCCAGACAGCCCGGATGGATAAAATAGTTTCGCAATCCCAATATAGAAAATATGCTGTAAAGATAGAAAACAGTTGACGGGATAACCGAGAGGGGCTATGATAATAGACAGGTAATTTCGAGATGAAGTTTGCAGGAAAACGACGAATGTCTACCGAAGGAGTAAAACTCTCAGGTGCCGGGCGTACCGGTGCAACTGCAGATGGATCGACTCTCTGGAGACATCTGGGTCATGACCAGGGACCGAAGGGGCAACATATGTGCGCGGCACATAGGAATCTCTCAGGTAACAGGACAGAGAAGATATCATATCATTTTCGGTGGCAGACCGATTCGTTGGGCTGCCTGCCGCTATATTTGTTATATCTTCTATTCCCATGCGCAGAGTCTGTACATGGGATATTTTTATTTCATAGGAAATTGCGTCCTATGAAATAAAAGCCCTCCGGGCAGGATGCGCACCTCGCGGAAATGAAGTATATGCTTCGCATACCGCTCGGGCGCGCAAGTGTGCGGCAAGCGCACACTTTGTTCTAGGAAATTTCTGCGTATGGATCAAATGTTTCCAGGAGCATCGAAATACAATTACACTATATAAAGAGAGGCAGGAGTTTAGCAATGTGGTTAGCAATCAATAATTTTCTGGGTGCCGTGGACAATTTTGTATGGGGTGTACCGCTGATGGTGCTCATCATGGCAGGCGGTTTACTGCTTACGGTTCGTCTGGGACTCTTACAGGTCAGAAAGCTTCCGTTGGCATTGAAATGGATGGTCATGAATGAGGAAGGCGGCGAGGGAGAGATCACGAGCTTCGCGGCGTTGTGTACAGCGCTGAGTGCGACGATCGGTACCGGTAATATCGTCGGTGTGGCGACAGCCGTATGTGCCGGAGGCCCCGGCGCGCTGTTCTGGATGATCGTGGCAGCATTTTTGGGAATGGCTACCAAGTATTCCGAGGGTCTGCTGGCGGTGAAATACCGTATCGTAGCCGAGGATGGACACAGTCTCGGCGGTCCCTTCTATTATATTGAACAGGGAATGGGTAAAAAATGGACTTGGCTCGCAAAGCTTTTTGCATTTTTCGGCGTCTGTGTCGGTCTGTTCGGTATCGGTACATTCAGTCAGGTAAACGGTATTGCCAGTGCAGTCAACAATTTCTTCGATCCGGACAATGTGCACTGTGTTAAAATTCTTCCGTTTTTAGGTGAGTATTCATGGTCGGTAGTGATCGCTTCACTGGTGCTGGCAGTTTGTGTGGCGGCCGTATTGATCGGTGGCGTAAAGCGTATTGCGAGCGTCAGTCAGATTGTCGTTCCGTTTATGGCGATCATTTATTTTGTATTTGCGATTATTTTAGTAGTCGGCAATATCACAGCGGTACCGATGGCGATCAAAACGATCGTAGTCGCAGCGTTTACACCGAAGGCGATTACCGGAGGTGCAGTCGGCAGCATGTTCGTTGCGATGCAGAAAGGAGTGGCAAGAGGTATTTTCTCAAATGAGGCAGGTCTTGGTAGTGCGCCGATCGCAGCGGCAGCAGCGCAGACAAAGGAGCCGGTACGTCAGGGTCTTGTGAGCATGACCGGTACTTTTATCGATACGATTGTCATTTGTACGCTGACCGGACTTTCTATCGTCCTGACCGGTGCATGGCAGGTGGAAGGCTTGGAGGGAGTCGCAGTGACAAACTATGCATTCCAGCATGGTTTGCCGTTTCCGGAAGAGGTATCATCCTTCATTCTGATGCTGTGTCTGGTGTTCTTCGCGTTTACGACTATCCTCGGATGGGATTATTACAGCGAGCGTTGTCTGGAGTATCTGAGCGGCGGAAATATGAAGCATGTGAAGATCTATCGCTGGTTGTACATTATCGCTGTATTTATCGGACCTTACATGACCGTCAGCGCCGTATGGACAATCGCAGATATCTTTAACGGTCTGATGGCGCTGCCGAACATGATCGCATTATTTGCGCTGAATGGTGTCGTTGTAGCCGAGACGAAAAAGTTTTTCAAAAAGCATAATGAGAGTAGCAAATAATTTAAACTTGTATTTATGGTCGGTTCATACTATACTTTCTACATACCTGTTATATAAAATCAGAAGAACATATTTTGAGATGTCTGCTCGGGCGAACCCTGCTGGCAGGGGACGTGAGCGCATGATTCAGGAGGTATTGTATGGTTGACTATACGGAAGGTTCAGGAAAACAGTATCACACACAGGTAGGAGTGGGCGATGTCGGCAGATATGTGATTCTGCCGGGTGATCCCAAACGCTGTGAAAAAATAGCTAAATATTTTGACGATGCGCGTCTGATTGCAGACAGCAGAGAATTCGTCACTTATACAGGCATCCTTGACGGGGTGCCTGTAAGTGTTACATCGACCGGTATCGGAGGACCCTCTGCGGCGATCGCGATCGAGGAACTGTCGAAGGTCGGTGCAGACACCTTTATCCGCGTCGGTACATGCGGAGGTATGCAGACGCAGGTGTGCGGCGGAGATATTGTCATTGCAAACGGGGCGATCCGCATGGAGGGAACGAGCCGGGAATACGCGCCGATCGAGTATCCTGCAGTGCCGGATGTGACCGTTATGAATGCATTGATCCATGCTGCTAAAAAGCAGGGTATCACGTATCACACCGGTGTGGTGCAGTGCAAGGATTCGTTTTTCGGGCAGCATGAGCCGGAGGTGATGCCGGTGAGCTATGAGCTGCGAAATAAGTGGGAGGCGTGGCTGCGCATGGGATGTCTCGCATCGGAGATGGAGTCGGCTGCGCTGTTTATCGCAGGCAGCTTTCTGCGTGTGAGGGTCGGTTCCTGCTTTTTGGTGGTCGCCAATCAGGAGCGCGCAAGGCAGGGGCTTCCAAACGCACAGGTGCATGATACCGAGCGTGCGATCCTCACGGCGGTCGAGGCACTCCGGGAGCTGATCGCACAGGATGCGGAGCAAAAATAACGGATTTGAGCGCGACGGTAAAACTGGATGCGGGGCAAAAACTGCGGATTTCATCAGAATGGAAAAAGAGTAAGGAAAAGGGGCGATAGCATGAACGATCAGGAGTTAGTCGCATGTGCACTTCATGCGCGGAAACAGGCATACACACCGTATTCCCACTGGGCGGTGGGCGCGGCGCTGCTCGCGGAGGACGGAACCGTCTACGAGGGCTGCAATATAGAAAATGCTGCCTACACACCGACGAACTGTGCGGAGCGGACTGCTTTTTTTAAGGCGGTCAGTGAGGGGGCACGTGCGTTCTCGGCGATCGCGATCGTCGGCGGCTATGATACTTCGGAGCCGGAACAGGTCTGTGCGCCGTGCGGCGTGTGCAGACAGGTCATGATGGAGTTCTGCGATCCGAAGCGGTTTCGCGTGGTGCTTGGCACAAAGGATGGGGTCGCGCAGATCTATACACTGGAGGAACTGCTGCCCTGTGGATTTGGACCGGGGACGCTGAACGATGCCACATAGGATCGCGGAAATTGCAGTTCCCGCAGGCAACATGTGATTAAGGGCTGCGGACACAGTAGTATCCTGTACAAGCTGCTCCGGTTGCCCGGCGGTGTCTCGCTTTGCGTTGCTAAGTACCGCTGGCTCTGCTTACAAGCTCGCACTTCGCCGGACAAAAGTCGCAGTTGACAGGAACTACTGTGTCCGCAACCATTCACAGAAGTAGCAGCGCGAGCAAGGACATGTCTGATTTTGCTGCCTTTGCACGATGGAGATGAGACTCCAAATTGTGGAAGCCTATTTTGAATCAGGTCGAAGCATTTACTGCTGAGATTCTACACTTCGTTTCGGTCCGAGCTAAACAGACATCCCCTGGATGTCTAGCTCCGTAAGACCATGATTCAGGTGTGCAAAAATTCCATTGCGAAGCAATTCTAAATGAATTTTTGCATCTTGGAACTGTAAGCTCCAAGTGAGGCTCATCGGAATGGTTCGTGCAACGAAAGCAAACCAGACATGCTTGCGGGAGCTGCGACCTCCTATTATATATATGACTAATATGATTAGCACACAAAAAAAGGAGTAAAATAACTGATGGGTAGAAAAATAGAAGAAATACTCGCAGTCTGCGACCACACGCTGCTGTTGCAGGCGAGCACTTGGGAGGAGATCAGGGGGATCTGCGATGATGCAATGGAATATCACACCGCATCTGTCTGCATCCCGCCCTGCTACGTGAAGCAGGCAGCAGATTATATGCAGGGGAAAATACCGGTATGTACTGTGATCGGCTTCCCGAACGGCAGCCATACGACCGCCTGCAAGGTATTCGAGGCACAGGATGCCGTAGAAAACGGCGCAGACGAGATCGATATGGTCATCAATATCGGCATGCTAAAGGCTGGCGATTACGACTACGTGTTAAATGAGATCCGCGCGGTCAAGACGGTATGCGGAGACCGGATCTTAAAGGTCATTATCGAGACCTGTCTGCTCACGGATGAGGAAAAGATCAAAATGTGTGAGATCGTGACCGCATCCGGTGCAGATTTTATCAAGACATCGACCGGATTTTCAACCGCCGGAGCCACCTTTGCGGATATTGAGCTGTTTGCAAAGCATGTCGGCAGGAGCGTGCGCATCAAGGCAGCCGGAGGCATCAGCAGTATCGCAGATGCAGAGAAATTCATGGATCTGGGTGCAGACCGCTTAGGGACGAGCCGTATCGTAAAGCTCGTAAAGGCGCAGGAGCAACCGGAAAATTAGAGAGGTTTAGCAGCATGGGTAATCATAAATATAACCGTATTTTTACGATCGTACTCGATTCCGTAGGAATGGGAGCGATGGAGGATTCCCCACGGTTTGGGGATGTCGGTGTCGATACGCTGGGACACATATCCGAGCGCATGGCAGCAGCGGGCGAGCCGTTTGAGCTGCCGAATCTGCAAAAGCTCGGTCTGGGAAATTTAAAGCCGATGAAGCAGGTGCCTCCGGCGGAGCAGCCGATGGGATATTATATGCCGATGTGTGAGCGCAGCAACGGAAAAGACACCATGACCGGGCATTGGGAAATGATGGGAATTGAGACAAAAAAGCCGTTTATTACCTTTACGGAAACCGGATTTCCCAAAGAGCTGATCGATGAGCTGGAGCGACGCTGCGGCAGGCGGATCATCGGCAACAAGGCAGCCAGCGGAACCGAGATACTCGATGAGCTGGGTGAGGAGGAGATCGCAACAGGCGCGATGATCGTCTATACGTCTGCGGATTCGGTCTTGCAGATCTGCGGCAATGAGGAGACGATGGGACTGGACAAACTCTATCATTACTGCGAGATTGCAAGGGAGCTCACGATGCGCGACGAGTGGCGCGTGGGGCGTGTCATTGCCCGCCCGTATGTCGGCAAAAAAAAGGGCGAGTTTGTCCGCACGAGCAACCGGCATGACTATGCGCTCAAGCCGACCGGGAAAACGGCACTGAATGCATTGAAGGATGCGGGCTTTGCTGTGATTTCCGTCGGGAAGATCAACGATATTTTTGTCAACGAGGGCATAACGGAGAGCAATCACTCGGATTCCTCCGTACACGGCATGGAGCAGACGATCGAGATCGCAGCGCATGATTTCACGGGACTTTGTTTCGTGAATCTGGTCGATTTTGATGCGCTGTGGGGACATCGGCGCAATCCGGTCGGCTATGGACAGGAGCTGGTGTGCTTTGACCAAAAGCTCGGTGAGCTGCTGCCGTTGCTGCGCGACGATGACCTGCTGATCTTGACGGCAGACCACGGAAACGACCCGACCTATACAGGAACGGATCACACACGGGAAAAAGTACCGTTTTTGGCATATTCACCGTCCTTTACGGGGGCTGGGGAACTGCCGCAGACCGATACATTTGCAGTGATCGGGGCTACGATCGCGGATAATTTTGGTGTCCGTATGCCGGAGGGCACGATCGGAACTTCCCTGCTGGCACAGTTAAAATAGAATCAGGAAGGAATAATAGCAGATTTATGAATCAGGAAAAAGAAACACAGGAAACACTGGCGCAGGCTGGTCAGCCGGAAGACACATTGCAAGAGCAGACCGCGCCGGATCGGCCGGAAGATACACCGCAGGAGCAGACCGCGCCGGATCAGTCGGAAGCTACTCCACAGGAACAGCAGACCATGCCTGACCAGCCGGATACAAAGACAACAGCGGCTGATAAAGAGCAGGCGCAGCCACCGGCGGACAAACAGAAAAAAACGTCCGTACTGCGCGAGCTGCTCAGTTGGATAGAGGTCATGGTGGCAGCAGTCATCATTTCCTTTTTCCTGACACGTGTGGTACTTGTCAATTCGGTGGTACCGTCCTCCTCCATGGAGACGCTGATCTCGCCGGGAGACCGGCTGTTTGGCAACCGCCTCGCCTACAAATTTTCCGATCCGGAGCGGTTTGATGTCGTCATTTTCAAATATCCGGTGGATGAGGAAGAAAATTATATCAAGCGGATCATCGGTCTGCCGGGAGAGACCGTAAGGATCGAAAATGCAAAGATCTATATCAATGATTCGACAGAGCCATTGGAGGAGAATTATCTTCCGGAGGAATGGGTGATCGCAAACGATGGTTATGTATTTGAAGTGCCCGACGACTGTTATCTGATGCTCGGTGACAACCGCAACGTATCCTCAGATGCCCGCTATTGGGCGGAGGAGGCATATAATAACGGACTGGTCGATTCCATTGAGGATGGCGCTTCCTATCAGTATGTCAGCCGTGACAAGATACTTGGCAAGGCAATGTTTACATACTGGCCACATTTTCGGCTGTTATCGGATTACTCCGAATAGTAGCATATAATAAAGAAAAGGTAATTGTTCAGGGCAGCCCGCTCATTCGGTGAGTTACTGAACAGTTACGAAGAAAGGAATATTTATGAGTAATGCACTGATTTTGCAGACAGATTTCGGCACTGCGGACGGAGCCGTCAGCGCGATGTACGGCGTAGCATTTTCCGTAGATCCGGAGCTAAAGGTTTTTGACCTGACACATGAGATCCCGCAGTATGACATCTGGGAGGCATCCTACCGGCTGATCCAGACGGTCAGCTACTGGCCGAAGGGCAGCGTATTTGTGAGTGTCGTAGATCCGGGTGTCGGTTCCACGCGCAGAAGCATCGCGGTAGAGACCGTGGACGGACAGTATATCATCACACCGGACAACGGAACACTCACACATATCAAAAAAATGACCGGAATCAAGGCTGCGCGCATCATTGACGAGTCGGTCAACCGGCTGCCGAATTCCGGGGAGAGCTACACGTTCCACGGCAGGGATGTCTATGTATTTACCGGGGCGCGTCTGGCGGGCGGAGTCATCGATTTTGCCGGTGTCGGACCGGAGGTGGATGTGGACAGCGTCATTGAACTGCCGACTGTCACCCCGAAAAAGGAAAATGATATGATCACGGGAACGATCGATGTACTCGATGTGCGCTTTGGTTCCCTGTGGACGAATATCAGCCGCGAAAGCTTTTTGGAGCTGGGTATCAATCACGGCGACCGTGTGGAGATCAGCATTGAAAACGGCACGCGGACACTGTACAAAAATATTATCACCTACGCAAAGAGCTTCGCGGACGTATACGTCGGAGAGCCGCTGTTATATGTAAACAGTCTGGACTGCATGGCGGTAGCAATCAATCAGGGAAGCTTTGCGCGGGCATATAATATCGGAACAGGTACTTCGTGGAAGCTGGGTATCCGCAAGGCACCGAAACTAGTTTATGAATAAAGGATGATACTTAAAATGGAACCGATTATTTCATTTGAAAACTTTGGATTTCAGTATTTCAGTCAGGCCAAGCCGACGCTCTGCGATATCAATCTAAAGATCTATCCGGGAGAAAAGGTGCTGATCGTAGGACCCTCGGGATCAGGAAAAAGCACACTCGGACACTGCCTGAACGGACTCATCCCGTTTTCCTATAAGGGTGAGATCACGGGCTCGCTCAAGGTGGGCGGTATAGAGACAAAGGAGAGCAATATTTTTGACCTGTCCAAGAAGATCGGAACGGTCTTGCAGGACTCGGATGGGCAGTTTGTAGGGCTGTCCGTGGGCGAGGATATTGCATTTGCGCTGGAAAATGAGTGCATGGATCAGGAACATATGAAGCAGACGGTGCAGGCGGTGGCAGATATTGTGGACATGGGACATCTGCTCAAGGCATCACCGCATGAGCTTTCAGGCGGTCAGAAGCAGCGCGTGTCGTTTGCGGGCGTGATGGTGGATCATGTCGATATCATGCTTTTTGACGAGCCGCTTGCCAATCTTGACCCGGCAACTGGAAAAACGGCGATCGAGCTGATCGATAAGATCCAGAAAAAGTACAACAAGACCGTGCTCATCATCGAGCACCGTTTGGAGGATGTGTTGTACCGGCATGTAGACCGCGTCGTTGTCGTGTCGGAGGGACGGATCGTGGCAGACATGCCGGCAGACCAGCTCATGACAACGGATATGCTGCCGAAGCTCGGCATCCGTGAGCCGCTGTATGTGACGGCACTCAAATATGCGGGCATCTCCGTGACGGAGGATATGCATGCCGGACAGCTCGAGACGCTGAAGCTCACCGATGCGCACAAGCAGAAATTAAAAGAATGGATGGAGTCCGGTACCCCGCATGAGACGCAGGAGACACCGGAAATTTTAAAGGCAGATCATTTATCCTTCCAGTATACGAAGTACCGCAAGATCCTACAGGATGTCTCGTTCGTGATCCGGGAAAAGGAAATGGTGTCGATCGTCGGCACGAACGGAGCCGGCAAAAGTACGCTTGCAAAAGTGATCTGTGGCTTTGTCAACGAAGATGAGGGCGACATTTTATTTCAGGGACGCTCACTCAAGGGACAAACGATCAAGGAGCGCTCACAGGTGATCAGCTACGTGATGCAGAACCCGAATCAGATGATCTGCAAGCCGATGATCTATGACGAGGTGGCGCTCGGACTGCGGCTGCACGGTGAGTCGGAGGATGTCGTAAAGGAAAAGGTGGAGCATGCACTGAAGGTATGCGGACTTTACCAGTTCCGTAAATGGCCGGTATCGGCACTCAGCTTCGGGCAGAAAAAGCGTGTGACGATCGCATCCATGCTCGTCATGAACCCGAAGGTGCTCATTTTAGACGAGCCGACGGCAGGACAGGATTACCGGCATTACACCGAGATCATGGAGTTTTTGCGCGATCTGAACCGTCAGGGCGTGACGATCATCCTGATCACGCACGATATGCATCTGATGCTTGAGTATACGCCGCATGCGATCGTGATCAACGGCGGCAAAAAGATCGGTGACGGCTCAGCGGTAGATATTCTCACAAATGAGGAGATCACGGAGGCAGCGAGCCTGAAGCTGACATCGCTCTACACACTGGCACAGATGGCAGGGATTGCGGATGCCCGCGGATTTGTATGGCATTTTATAGACTACGAGAGGGAGGTCGTGCGTACAGATGAAAACAAAGCTGTTTGATTATATTGAACGGGATAATTTCGTTTACAACCTTTCTGGAGTGACGAAGCTGTTGTGCTTTCTGCTGTTGTCGTTTGCAGTCATGCTTACATATGATATACGGAGCGTGCTTCTCATTTTTATATTTTCGTTTGTAATGCTGCATATCTCAGGCATCAAACTGCGTCAGGTGAAGCTGATGATGTATTACACACTGGTGTTTCTGGTGATGAATTTTGTGCTCACCTATCTGTTTGCGCCGCAGTACGGTGTCGAGATCTACGGAACGAAGCATCTGTTGTTTACGTTTAATTCGCGCTATATCGTCACGCAGGAGCAACTATTATACCAGATGACCAAGCTGTTTAAATATGCGGCGGTTATCCCGCTCGGTATGCTGTTTTTGCTGACGACTAATCCGAGTGAATTTGCGGCTTCGCTCAATTCTATCAGGGTGAGCTACAAGCTGTGCTATTCCTTTGCGCTGACATTGCGCTATTTTCCGGATATTATCACAGAGTACCATGAGATCGCGCTGGCACAGCAGAGCCGGGGACTCGACTTGTCGAAAAAGGAAAAGGTATCTACGCGTGTGAGCAACACCTTCCACATCATGGTGCCGCTGATCTTTTCGGTGCTGAACCGTGTGGAGATTATCAGTAATGCGATGGATCTGCGTGGCTTTGGCAAAAATAAAAAACGGACATGGTATGCAAAACGCCCGTTAAAGACGAGTGATATCGTGAGTGTCAGTGTATGTGCGGCGGTTCTTATCGGCACATTGCTGATGGCGGCATTTGTAAACCACGGACGTTTCTGGAATCCGTTTGTATACGGCTGGCATTGAATGCGGCGGTAGATATAAAAATAAGGTAGCTGTTCAGAGCCAACCTCCAAAATGCTTCGCATTTCGTCGGTGTGGCGTATCCGCCAGCTACGGGAAACTTGTTTGACAAGTTTCCCTCGCTATCGCGGTATTCGCCAAGGTTTCGAGCAAGCTCGAACTTTGGCTCATTACTCGCGCAAATAAAATTCCATAATCAGCCTTAGAAATGCAAGCATTTCACGTCTGATTTATGAAATTTTGCTTGGCTCTGAACAGTTACAAAATAAGTAACAAAACAGGAGGATAAACCAATGAGTATGTTTGATAAACCAATTTTAGTATTTCAGACTGATTTTACCTATGCGGAGGGCGCTGTCAGCTCGATGTACGGAGTCGTAAAGACCGTAGACCGGGAACTTGAGATTTTTGACGGCACGCACCAGCTTCCGCAGTATGATACGTGGAGCGCCAGCTACCGTCTGTACCAGAGCTTGCAGTTCTGGCCGAAGGGAACGATCTATGTGTCTGTCGTAGATCCCGGTGTGGGAACGAGCAGACGGGCATGTGTGGCAAAGACCGTAGACGGCTATTATATCGTGACACCGGATAACGGCGCATTGACCCATGTGAAGCGCTTCATCGGCATCGAGGCGGTCAGGGAGATCGACGAGAGTGTCAACCGTTTAAAGAGCACGATGGGGACTGCCGTATTCCACGGTCGTGACCTGTTCGGCTATACGGCTGCGCGTCTGGCGAGCGGCATCATTGATTTTGAGGGTGTCGGACCTGAGTATCCGGTCGATGAGATCGTAGAGCATGAGCTGCTGGAGCCGGAGATCTCCGATGGTCATGTAAAGGGAATTTTCGAGATCAACGATCCGAATTTTGGAAATCTCTGGTCAAATATCTATACCGAGGACTTCCAGAAAGCCGGATTTTCTTACGGGGATACGATTCATACTGTCGTCTGCCACAACGGGGAAACTGCATATGAGGCAGATCTGTTATTCGAGAAAAGCTTTGGATTTGTTGACAAGGGCGATGTGATGATATATAACAATGAATTGATGAAGGTATCTCTGGCAGTATGTCAGGGCAGCCTTTGCAAGATGCACCAGCTCGATTTTGGTCCTGAGTGGACAGTCGAGTTTACTAAAATCAACTAACCACACAAGGAGGAGTTAGAGTATGAAAGACGCATTTAAGATCAGCACAAAAACCATCGTTGCAACCGGACTTGGCGCGGCACTGTTTGCAGTGCTGTTTATGTTCGTGAAGATCCCGACCGGTATTCCTGAGACACAGATCCAGACCGCATACGGTATCGGAGCATTCTTCGCAGCACTGTTCGGACCGATCGCCGGAGCAGCAATCGCATTCATCGGACATGCAGTTTCAGATAGTGTACAGTATGGTTCTGCATGGTGGAGCTGGGTCGTAGCATCCGGTGTATCCTGCTTTGTCGTAGGACTTGTAATGCCGAAGCTCCATGTAGAGGAAGGCACTTTCGGTAAGCAGGATGTACTTCTGTTCAATGTATTCCAGATCATCGGAAATGCGGTCGCATGGATCGTCGTTGCACCTGTGCTGGATATCGTTGTATACAGTGAGCCGGTAAACCTTGTATTTACGCAGGGCGTCGTAGCAGCGATCTCCAACGCCGTGTCTATGGGCGTGATCGGAAGCCTGCTGCTGTTACTTTACAGCAAGACCAAGTCATCCAAGGGAAGCCTGTCCGCAGAGGACTAAGCAGCATGTGATTGAGGGCTGCGTCCATATTGGAAGCTGGAAAAACGGAGGCATGTGAGCACCATGCTTCATGTTCGCAGCTCCCGCAAGTGCATGTGCTTGAGGGCTGCGTCCACAGTAGTATCCTGTACAAGCTGCTCCGATTGCCCGGCGGTGTCTCGCTTTGCGTTGCCAAGTACCGCTGGATCTGCTTACAAGCTCGCACTTCGCCGGACAAAAGTCGCAGTTGACAGGAACTACTGCGTCCGCAGCTATTTACAGAAATGGTGGCGTGGGGAAAACAGATGCACATTTGCTCGCGCTGCTACGTTTACGAAGTGTTCATAACGTACGGCTGTTGGCGGCAGTCTGATCGGAATACTGCCGCCAACAGACAAATACATAGAAATCAAAAAAGGGCTTTCCATAAATCTTGCGATTCATGGGAAGCCCTTTTAAATCATGCAGAACGTGGGACTTGAACCCACACGCCTTGCGGCACAAGAACCTAAATCTTGCATGTCTGCCAATTCCATCAGTTCTGCATCTGCATTACCCAGTATACGCTACCAGCGCATAAAAATCAATGAGAAATTCAGGATCAGCAGCCAGAAATTGTAACAGTTCAGCCCGTGCCATTCGCAAAGACGCCTACCGGCGTTTTCTCGTCTAATAGGAAATTCCGATGAATTTCCCATTACACAACAAAGCCCTCCGGGCAGGATCGCTTCTACGTTGCCACTCCGGTCGGAGCAGATCTGAAGTCCACCGGACTTCATGCTCCTGCGGCGGATAAGAAGTATGTCGCAAAAGCGACCCGCCGCAGGCGGAGAATCCTGCAAAGCAGGATTCTTTCTTACTGCTGCGCAGCTAACTTTGCTCATAAGATGGCGCTCACCTCATCATCTGCAAAATGTGCTCATTCATGCAAGCATGACTCACACATTTTCACAGATGATGGCTGAA
>CAVHZH010000029.1:0-21475 GCA_963640395.1 Oscillospiraceae bacterium | reverse complement strand
TCGCGATCGCCTCCAGATCTGATTTTTCCATGACCGCCCCGGTCGGATTGTTCGGAAACGGAAGTACGAGCATCTTTGTCTTGGGTGTGATCGCTGCCTCCAGCTCCTTTGCCGTCAGCCGGAACTGATTCTCCGCCTTCAGCTCGATAATGACCGGTACACCGCCTGCCAGAATACAGCACGGCTCGTACGATACATAGCTGGGCTGCGGAATCAGCACCTCATCGCCCGGATCAAGCATCGCGCGGAACGCAAGGTCAATGCCCTCGCTGCCGCCGACGGTGATGAGTATCTCCTTTAGCGGATCATATTGCAGATGAAATCTGCGGTCTAAATATTTTGCGATCTCTATACGCAGCTCTTTGAGTCCCGAGTTGGATGTATAAAAGGTTCTGCCCTTTTCCAGTGTAAAAATGCCCTCGTCGCGGATATGCCACGGGGTATCAAAGTCCGGCTCGCCCACACCGAGCGAGATCGCATCCTGCATCTCACTCACGATATCGAAAAATTTCCGGATGCCGGAGGGCTTTATCGTCGTTATTTTTTCATTCAGCGGATTTCTCATGGTGTCATAAATATCCTTTCATCCTTTGATGTCTCTGCCATGACTGTGCCATGATCCTTATATTTTTTCAGAATAAAATTCGTCTTTGTGCTGAGCACAGAATCGAGCGTAGACAGCTTATCGGTTACAAATGTGGAAATATCGCGCAGCGTCTTTCCCTCGAGCGTGACCATCAGGTCAAAGCCGCCGGAGATCAGGTACACAGAGTTTACCTCCGGATAGTTGTAGATGCGCTCCGCTACCTTGTCAAAGCCCATATCCCTCTGCGGGGTCACACGCACCTCGATCATCGCTGTGACCTTCTCCACATCTGTCTTATCCCAATCGATGAGCGTATGATAGCCGCAGATCACATGCTCTGCCTCCATCGCCTCAAGCTCATTGACGACCGTCTGCTCATCCACACCCAGCAGTACCGCGAGATCGTGCAGATCTACACGGCTGTTTTTCTCGATAAATGTCAAAATTTTTTCTCTCATTTGATCTATGTTCTCCTTTACATTTATACAACCCGGTACAGTTCATCCGTCTTTGGCGGCTCTAAAAAGCGCCGTTCCTCACCGGATACGATCACGCGGTCATTTCCCTGCGTCACCTTTCCGATGCACACCGCATGGATACCCTCTGCCTCCAGCGCACGCACAAGCCCGTTGCCGTCCGCCGCTGCCATGAGCATACAGCCGCTGCTGATGAGTTCATACGGATTTACGTCAAAAAACTCACAGACCTCTATGGTCTCCTGTCTGACCGGGATCTTTTTCAAGTCTATTTCCAGTCCGACGCCAGCGCTCTCTGCCATCTCCCACAGTGCCCCAAAGATGCCTCCTTCGGTCACATCATGCATTGCGCTCACGCCAGACTTCACCGCCGTCGCAGCCTCCGGCAGCACAGATAAGTAACGGTCAAATGTCTTCGCCTCATCGACCAGCGCCTTCGGATAGCGTGTCAGCAGCTCAGCTTCTCTCTCTTTCGCGATAATGGATGTTCCTTCCAGTCCGATCCATTTCGTGACGATCACATCCATGCCGGGTCTGGCGCCCGCTGTAGAGATCAGCCTGCCCTTTTTCGCCTTTCCGACACCGACGACAGAGATCACCGGCTGATTGACCACGCGCGTCACCTCGGTATGTCCTCCCATGATCTGCACGTTTGCCGCGTGTGCGGCTTGCTCCGCCTGCTCCATCATCGCCCTCAGCTTTGCCTCCGAGATCTTTTCGGGCAAAAGAAAAGTAAGCATCACACCGATCGGTTCTGCTCCCGCACTTGCAAGATCATTGAGCGTGATCTGGATCGCCAGATGCCCGATGTCCTGTGCAGTGCCGGTAATCGGATCCGTCGATAAAACAAACATCTCATCCTCCTGCAGCGCCACAGCCGCGCAGTCCTCTCCTACGGAAGCGCCCAACAACACTTCCGGGCGGTCGGTCCGTATTTGCTTCAACACTGATCTCTTTAATACTGCCTCCGGTACTTTGCCTACTTTCATATTTTTCGTATCCTTTTTTATTTTCCAGTCTATTCGTCTGTCTCCTCGTCCGTTTGCTGCGAAGCTTCCTCCTTGTTGTCGTTTTTGGAATCATTCTTCGCCGGTTTCTGCGACTCTGACTCAGTTTCTTCTTGCTTTTTGGCTTCTTCTTCCTGTTTTTTCTGTTCTTCTTCCTGCTTCTTTAGCGCATCCGCAGAATTTGCCGCCGCAGCCGCACGTATTTTTCCCTCGTCCTTTGTGGCGATCGCTGCCTTGATTGCTGCTACTGCATTTGCATTATCGGATTTTACGCCCACGGTAATGATCCGGGGTGAAGCATTGTAGGTACTATTGTTAAACGTCTCTTTGCTGACCTCAACACCGTCCTCTTTTACGATCTTCCAAAGCTTTGCCGTGTAGCCGGTGTGTGAGTTCTGATCGGTATTCACATAACCGATCGAATGGGAAGCCGATGCCACATACTGTGTCTCAGGCTCCGTTGTGCTCGTCGTCTCACTTTCAAAAATGACTTCGCGGTTCGACGGGCGTGTTTCCTCACCGTAGATCGTAAATGTAATCTGTCCACCGTTCGTATAACCCTCGATATAGACCGGGAAATCATAATTATTCGTAAACTTTAAGTCCTTGTAAGTGCCTGCGATCGCTGCATCCATTGACGGCTGCACATAGCTGACGATCATGGAATGGCAGTAACGCTCATCAATCGTCAGCTCCGCACGGATCACTGCATTGTACAGTGTCGTGGACACCTGACAGATACCGCCGCCATATGTCTGGACGGTCGTACCGTTTTCATAAGAGCCTGCCAGCTCATAGCCGTTCTCTGCCGTGAACGGATTCACAGCCTCATAAACCGAGAACTGCTCGCCCGGATAGAGCACACGTCCGTTGATCTTGCTCGCTCCGTTCCGGACATTCTGCGCACGACCTGCAGATGAGCTGCTGAAATCCGTCGTATAGGTGCCGAGCACATCCTTGACGCGTGCAAGCTGCTCCTCTGTGCCCTCCGGCTCTACGACGCTGGCTGCCAGCTCGATCGTCGCATCGTCCTGATTCCATGTATTTTCGATATAAGAAACGATCTCCTGTGCGGATGTATCGACATCCACAGCGATACCGTTCTGACCATCTATAATGGAAAACACACCGTTTTCACGCTTTAGACCGTAGTTCACGGCATCCTGATTCATTTCTTCCGTATTTGCCTCTAAAAACTGTGTGACCTTATCCTTGTCTGCCGTGTAGGCAATGTCATACACGAGGTTCTCATGCTCCAGATCCTTTTTGGATTTGTAGCGCTCGATCAGATTGCCCGTGCGTCCGACATTCATCGCATCCTTGACCAGCACGGTATTTGACCACTCGATCCCCAGATCGGATGCCGTTGCGACAACGCTCTTGTCACCTACTGTCAATGTAAACTCGGTATCGCCCAGTGATGCGACATAGTCATCCACTGCCTCTATCGCCTGTGCCTCTGTCATGCCGCCAACCGGGATATCTCCGATATAAATATTATCTGCTATCGTGCGCTCTGAGGAATCCTTGGCATCCTGTGCATACACGGTCGTTCCGACATACACGCCCGCTGCACACACCAATGCCGCTGCCAGTGCGCCGCCGATCTTCCATCCTATAGTTTTCTTCTTTCTATTCATATTAACCTCTATACACTTTATAATATCGCCGCTCGCCAAATGCAAATAAATTTGCATTTTTCTCACTTGCGCTCATTATATCATGTGCAAAACCGGCACATGATCAACATTCGCCGCTCGTCAATCATGCAAGCATGTTGACTCACTTGCGCTCATTATAAACTATTTTTAATCCTCTTTTCAATACGCAAATTCCGCTAGAATAATTGACAGGAATTGCGTATTTTAGTATATTATTAACGATTTGAATCTGCCTGTCCGCACGGCTTTTCCACCGCTTTGCGGCTGCTAGACGAGCGCACTCATCACCATCGGAAGTACCATTGCGATCACAAGAATAATCGCTATGAGCCCTGCGATGAGCTGTCTCTTATTATTTTTTTGTTTTTTTGACTGATTCATACATTTCACCTCTATCTAAATTGATACTAAATAGCTACTAAATAATGTTCTGGTAGGCGGCAATCACATTCGCCCAGTGCGACACCAATTATAGCACGCTCCCAGCACTTTTGGCAAATCATACCGAAAAATTTTCTTCCATCCGCCGCAGCGCAATCCAGCGGAGGCTGGATACATATTTAAACCACAAACCGGAGGCATCCTCATGAACTATCTGGCAATCGACCTTGAAATGACCGGGTTAAACGTAAAAAAAGACCGCATCCTTGAAATCGGCGCGATCCATATGGAAAATGGCAGTCCCCGTGAGACATTTTCTGCCCTGATCAATCCTCACTGTACACTTTCCAGCCAGATTACCGGTCTGACCGGCATCACACAGCAGATGGCAGATGCAGGCGAAGAACTGTCCGTCGTTCTGCCGCGCTTTTTAGCATTCGCCGGATCGCTGCCGCTGCTCGGGCACAATCTGTACTTTGACTACAGCTTTTTAAAGCAGGCGTGTGTCAACGCCGAAATCCCATTTGAACGCACTGGCATCGATACGCTAAAGCTCGCCAGACGGTTTCTCCCCACCACACAGGAAAAAAAGCTGACTGCCCTGCGCACACTGTACCGGCTCGACACAGGCGCAGTACACCGTGCCACATCAGACGCACTCGCCGCTGCACTTGTATATGAACGGCTGTGCTGTGATCATGGTGCTGCCGCACCGGAAGTCTTTTTACCCGTCCCGCTGCATGTGAATATCAAAAAACAGCAGCCCATCACCATTCCCCAACGGGAACAGCTGACGAGACTGCTGTCTGAGACTCCGGATGCTCTGACTGAACCGATCGCTATTGACCGGCTCACCCGCAGTGAGGCAACGCGCCTGATCGAACGGCTGCTGCATCCATAAAATTCAAATCGCCACGTACCGTACCACGGTATCTATGGCACCTGCGAGCAGCATGACGCCGCCGATCGCATATGCCTTTGTCTTTTGCTCATATCCAAAATGATAACCCACATACAAACCTGCGATCACTACGATCACTGTGGCGGCAGAGACTGCAACGAGAAGTACCGTTCTCGCTGTACCCAGAAATCCGAGTGCAGCTCCGAGCGCCAGCGTGCCGATGCTGATGAGCGCAAGCCGCGCGATCAGCCCTTTCCACGCATATCTGTCATTGCGATGCTCGAAAATCGTCTCATTTTTCCATGCCTTAAAGATCATAACGATTCCCAGAACCCCAAAGATGACTACCGCGATAATCTCTGTCACACTGCCATGCGGATTGAGATCGCGCAATCGCAAAAACATGCCGCACGCACTGCCGATATAGAGTGCGGCTGTCTGCCAGACGGCAAACAGCACGCAGAGAATCATCAACGGCTTCTTCTCTATTTTTGAAAGCTGTGCACCTTTGCATGCCATTGCCGCGAATATATCCAATGATATGCCAAGTGTCACCAAAATTGTCTCTAACCAGTTCATATACCGTACCTCGTAGTCACTAGTCGTCTGCCTTTACACTATCTGTCTTGATAATGAACTTCACGCTTCCGACCTGATCCTGTGCCAGACCTGTGAATGTCTTGTAGTTCTCACCCGCCTGTACGACTGCGTCAATACGGTCGAGCAGATCCTGAGTATCGCCGCTGAATGCATCTACCAGCTTGGAAATACCCTCGTCATTGAACTTCACCATGCCATTATACAACTCATCTGCTCCATCGTCCAGCTTTCCGACACCATCTGCGATTTTTTTTGCTCCATCGGACAGATCGGATGCTCCGCTTTTCAGCTTACTGTTGTTTGAAACCAGTGTATTTGCACCGCTTGCCAACTGGCTCACGCCGCTCACAAGATCCGGAACGCCTGCTGCCAGTGTGGAAATACCTTCGCTGAGCGCCTTTGTTCCTGTCACAAGGCTGTAGCCGCTGCTCTTATCGACTGCCTCGATCTGGTCTGCGATCGTCTTTTTCGCATTCTCCGCACCCTGAAGTGCTGCTGATTCAGCGGCTGACTCGCAGGCTGCTACGACTGATTTTCCGACTGCATCAGAGCCATTCTCTGCGATACCGCTTGCGATGCCCTGAGCCAGACCACCCTTTAATACACTGCTTGCAAAGAATGCGGCATAAGTGGTAGAGCCACCGGGCACTGTCGCCTGACACTGCTCTGCGCTGTATGTTTTACCGGATGTGACATCTGTAAATCCGTTCTGTGCATAGTATTCTGCCAGAGCTGCCACCACACCGTCACTTGTCAGTCCCATGCCGGAAATACCGGTCTGGATCTGCTTTACGGTCGCATCGCTGGTCATTGTGCTGTTGAAGTTGCTGGCTGCAGACTTGTAAATGAGCTTATAGGCGGATGTACCTTCGGCGAACTGTGCGGATACAAGCTTTTTCGCTGCTTTCTTCTCGCTGTCGGTCATTTCTGTATTCAGCGCCTTATCCAGCTTCTGCACACCGTTTGAGATCGTCTTTGCACTGGAATCCAGTGTCGTAGCACCCTTAGAGAGTGTGCCGACACTCTTGTTGAGTGTATTCAGACCATCATTTAACTTCTGTGCGCCGTCTGTATAGCTGGCGATACCATCCTTTAAGCTGGCTGCACCATCCTTGAACTCAGTCATGCTGTCGCTTAAGGTTCCGATGCCATCCTTGAGCTCCTTGCTGCCATCCTCTAACTGCTGGCTGCCGTCGGAAAGCTCGTTAATCGAATCCTCCAGATCACTCAGATCCAGATCACCGAGATTGAGGTCATTGAGCAGACCCGTCATAGCGATCGTTGCTGTCATCTCTAAAGAGAAATTCTCCACATCTGCGGTGACTTCCACATACTCCGGGAACTCGATCTCATTATCAAACTCGCCCTCCTCCTTCTGGAGACTCTCCTTGAGTCCGGGCATTGCCATTCCAACGATGATATTGTTCTTGCCGTCAGAGATCACTTTTCCGTTTGTAACCTCAATATTCTTGAAATCATCATTGACAACCATTCCTGTCATAACAGTAAAGGGCACATATACTTCGATCTGCTTGCCGTCCTTGTCGATCGTTGTCTTTTCATGGTTCTCATAGTCAAAACGGATCGTTACCTTTCCGCTCTTGCCTGCCAGCTCCTCCGGCTCGATCTCCTTACCATCGAGATAGTAGGTGACGGACTCGCTGACCGGGAGCTCCTTTTCAGTCGTTCCTTCATAATAAATGTCATTGCCGTTTGCCTGCCATGTCAGCTTGTTGCCGTCCTGTGTAAATGTCTCATCGCCCTTGACATTCGTGATACCGTCCAAATCAGATACATCTTCGATCGTGTCCGAAGCGTCTTTATTCTTTAACCACTCCTCAACGATCACCTTTCCTGCATTTCCCTTTGCATCGGAAATCACATAGACCGTTTCGTCCTTGTTTGTATCGTCTGCAACGTTCTTTTTGCTATTTACGAGATCGCTGATCTTCTCCTCGATCTCTGCCTTCTCTGCTGCCTCTGCGGTGATCGCCTGCTCGGTCGTGCCGCGCATATAACCTGCTGCAAAGCTGCCTCCTGCCATAGCTACAACAAGCACTCCTGCCAGCATACGGATAGCAAATTTATTCTGGAATTTTTTTTGTAACTCTTTGATCTTCATGATATGAATCCTCCTAATCTATACCTGAACTATACCTGAATCCTACACTTTCTGTCTGAATCCCCTGCTCGTCTTAATGATCATTTTATCAAAGATCATAAACATGGACGGCAGAATGAAAATAACTACAAACATACTGATGATCGCGCCTCGTGACATCAAAATACACAGAGAACTGATCATATCAATATTCGAGTACACGCCGACACCGAATGTCGCTGCAAAGAATGTGAGCGCGCTGACGATGACAGACTGGATAGATCCCTGCAAAGCCTGCGTGATCGCGTCCTTTTTCTCCGCGCCCTCATAACGGGCTGTCTTGTACTTATTCGTCATCAAAATCGCATAATCGACGGTTGCGCCCAACTGAATCGTTCCAATGACAATCGATGCGATAAACGGAAGTACGGTATTGGTATACGCCGGAATGCCCATATTGATGAAAATCGCAAACTCAATGACTGCCACTAATATGATCGGCAGGCTGATGGATCTGAATACAAAGAAGATAATGACAAAGATCGCTACGATCGATACCGCACTGACACGGGCAAAATCTTCGTTTGTAATGTTGATCAGATCCTTTGTACAAGGTGCTTCACCGATCAGCATACCCTTTGTATCGTATTTATCAAGTATCTCATCCAGCTTGTCACACTGTGCATTGACCTCATCCGATGCAACCGCATATTCAGAGCTGACCAGCAACAGCTCATATTCATCATTCTGAACGACCTTCAGCAAATCGGAAGGAAGCATTTCCTTCGGGAAGCCTGCTCCTAAAACCGCCTCCAGACCGATCGTTGCCTTGACACCATCGACCTCATTGATCTCATCGATCATCCGGGCGACATCCTTCGCCGGCAAGGAACTGTCGATTAGGAACAGATGCGTTGCATTCATGTCGAAGCTGTCCTCCAGCTTTTGATTCGCCACGATACTCGGCAGATCCTTCGGCAGTGTTCCTGCCAGATCATAATATACATCCGTGTGTGTATATCCGTAGATCGCAGGGAATAAAATCACAACAAACGCTACGATAAACCACTTATAATGACGGGTTACCCATCCGGCGATACGTCCCATATCCGGGATGATCGGACGGTGTTTCGTTTTTTGGATCGCCTTGTCGAAAATCAGGATCATCGCCGGCAGGATCGTTACACATCCGATCACACCGAATATAACACCCTTCGCCATGACAACACCGAGATCCAGACCTAACGTAAAGCTCATAAAGCAAAGTGCTACGAATCCTGCAACTGTTGTGATGGAGCTTCCTATAACAGAAGTGATCGTGCTCGCGATCGCATTGGCCATCGCCTCCTTATGATCGTCGGTGTGTGTACATTCCTCCTCGTAGCTGTGCCACAGGAAGATGGAGTAATCCATCGTGACACCGAGCTGCAATACCGCCGCTAACGCCTGTGTCACATAGGAGATCTCTCCCTGCACAAAATTCGTTCCCAGGTTATAGACAATCGCCATTCCGATACTTAACAGGAAGAACAGCGGAACAATCGCGGAATCCATTGTCAGTGATAATACGATAATGTCGAGGATGACTGCGATCATTACATAGATCGGAACCTCTTTATTTGACAGATCCTTGATATCCGTGATGACTGCCGACATACCGCTGACAAAGCACTGACCATCTGCCAGTTTACGGATCTGCGTGATGG
Organism: Oscillospiraceae bacterium; assembly: GCA_963640395.1. Taxonomy (GTDB): domain Bacteria; phylum Bacillota; class Clostridia; order Lachnospirales; family Lachnospiraceae; genus W0P33-017. Next base: position 12,056 of record CAVHZH010000029.1, on the reverse strand, counting down.
CCTCCATCGTCTCATCCTCTGACATTCCCGTGTCATAAAGGACTGCCATCAGCGTCGAATCCGTGTCGTCGTTGTTGAATACCTCGTAGATCTCATCCGGCAATACCTCCATCGGCAGCGACAGGTCTGCAACCGTGTCATACCAGATCACCTTTTTTACGTGCGGCACTTCCTCGATCTTTTGCTCCAGTGCGGCTACATCCTTGTTTTCCATCCCTTCTACCACGCATAGTGAAAATGCGCCGATGCCGAAATCATCCTTGAGGATATCCTGACCTTTCATCGTCTCGATCTCATCCGGCAGATAGGAGAGAATATCATAGTTGACTCTCGTGTTGAAATAGCCGATCGCTGACGGAACAAGCAATACGATTGCTAAGATCAGGATCAATACCCGGCATTTCACAACTCCTTTTCCAAACTTTTTCATCCTTACCCTACATCCTTTCTTATTCTACCGCTATTCGTTCACGGTATATTTGATCTACAAGGAGTATAAAAAAAGCGACTGAATACTTCCATATTCAATCGCTTTTTGCTGTCAACATCTATTATACAAATTTTTAGATTTGTAAATTCTGCTATACAAACAGATCGGTTTGTATATATCTTAGGAAATGCTGATTAAATCATCATTGCCTAAGACTCTCTGAGAGATCGCACGGATTTGCAAGGGAATTTACTGCTTCGCAGCGCAAATCCGTCGTGGAAAACGCTTTAATCAGCGTTTCCCTTAATATTCGCGGATTGCCTCCTCCATCGAATGGGTCATCAGGTACTCGTACATGTCTGCCATCTCCTGCGCCGGAATAGTCATGCCCTGTCTGATCCATACCTTTACCGCAAAGCACATCGATCTGGCATAATGCTCTGCCAGCATATCAACGCTCATCCATGGGAACTTGCCGTTTTTCTGACGCGGACGCTCTGAAAAAATCTCCACGAGTACGTCCTTGATACACTTTACGACCATATCCTCAAAGGTGATCGGACCATCCATCCGGCTCAGCCTGCTATAAAAATCCCTTTCCCGTACGAGACTCGTAAAAACGAGCAATACCGCCTGATTCGTCAGTCCGTTACGGATCAGCGGATATGCCGGCTCTAAAATCTCTGTCCGTATGATCCACTCGAGCAATTCATATTTGTCCTGAAAATGATTATAAAATGTCGGTCGAATGACTCCCGCCCTGTCCGTGATCTCCTTAATTGTGATCTTTTCTACCGGTTTCGTCAGCACCAGTGCCTTGATGCTGTCTGCAAGAATCTGATTCGTCGTGTTCTTATTCTGATTCACCATAACTATAAATCTTCCATAAATTTCACGCGCACCTTGCGTTTGAGTGCTCCCGTTTCAATGAACTCCTGTCATGATCACTCATCAAATTCCACTGTGACAAAAAAGCCCTTGGGGGTTTCCTTAATCTCCCTGACCGTCCCCTCCGTAGATTTCAGCCGCTCCCGAAACGTATAATTGGCTGACATCGCATAGGAATTACCCAGTGTGTAATAATAGGAATTCGGCAGTTTGCCCTCTGTCACGGGCAGCACATCTCCCTCCTTGACCAGACCGGTGCGCTCCATTTTGAACTCCATTTCACGCATGATCTTCTCCACCTCTTGACCCTTAGCATACAACAAAAACGCCAAAAAGTCCATGATATTTTTTGTTTCATATGCCGCACCGGGCTGTAAAAATCACCGGAAAGTACCGCGGTCAGACAGCCGCTTGTGAAATCTGCACAATATTTCCGGAGTACACTTTGTCGGGTTTCACAATTTACTTTTTGCCCTGCGGCTGTTATGGTTATATCAGGTCAGGCAGATCCCCTTCTGGTTTTGTACTTCTGACAGAAAAGGAGGATCTCTATGTTATCTAAAACGTTATCTAAAATGATCGTTTATTTCACGCGCCGGGGCGGACACCGCCATCCGGTCATTTATCCCTGTATCATCATTCTATGCACGCTGGTTCTGACGCTTGCGCCGACAACCACAGCCCATGCTGCATCGAGCGTGCTGCCGCCGTTTATCCTGCTCTCCGATTACAGCGCATCCATCCCGATCGACGGTCAGTTCACGCTGATTGCCGTCTGCTCAAACGGGTCGTTTCCGCGCTTTTCGAGCAGTAAATCGTCGATCGCCAGTGTGAACACCTACGGTGTCGTCACGGGCAAAAAATCGGGCACCTGTACGATCACGGCGAAGATCAGCGGTGCGGAAGCCTCGTGCCGGGTCACTGTCCAAAAATCGACGATCAAGCTCAGCCAGAGCACCATTTCTATGGAAAACGGGGCAGAAGCGACGCTAAAAGCCACCGTATCGACCGGTCACGATGTAGTGTGGAAGTCTTCCGCTTCCTCGGTCGCCAGTGTCGATGAAAATGGTGTGATCACGGCAAAAAAATGCGGCAGCACGACCATTCGTGCCACCGCTGACGGTGTCAGTGCCACATGCAAAGTGACGGTGCGCCGGCCGACGCTCTCACTGAGCCAGACGAAAATCACCCTCTATCCGGACGATACATTTATACTGACAGCCCACTGTTCTTCCAATCGTCCGCTCAGCTACCGCTCATCCTCCTCCGCCACCGCGAGCGTGGATGAGACCGGACGCATCTATGCACATAAAAAAGGAAGTGCGACCATCACCGTCAAGGTTGACGGTGTCAGCCGCACCTGCAAAGTCACTGTGAAGCCGCAGGAAACACCTGCGGAAACTTCCACAAATCCCTCATAACCCGATATGCGGGGATCTGCCTGCCTGATTCTGCATATAAAATTAACCTCTCGTTCGGGCTGTCTGACTATGAACACGGCAGTATCCCGATCAGACTGCTCCAATTGCCCGGCGGTGTCTCGCTTTATTTTGCCAAGTACCGCTGGCTCTGTCTACCAGCTCGCACTACGCCGGACAAACGTCACATCTGATGAGAACTCCCGTGTCCACAGCCGCCAGCCCTACATTCCATATCGTCTTCATCAAATCTGCATATATATGCCGCTCCCGCAGGCATGTCTGCTTTGCTTGCGCTGCTACGTTTACGAAGTATTCATAACGTGGATAGGGAATGCGCGTCCATATGTATCCGGCAGGCACTTTGGAGCGGCTGGTACTTAGCGACCGTGGTCTGGTCGCTTATGTACCACTGCCAGCGACAAGTAGCGGGAGCGTGCCTGTCGATACATGTGCGCGCATGACCAAAAACATAATCTATGGCTGCTGCCGGCAACCTGCGCAGATGATCGGAATACTGTCGCGCCCACAGCCCCTTAAAGTGGTTAGCGGCAATTATACCGCCCCTACCTGTACGCGCGTATTCGCCGGTACACTGGAGGTGATAAACGCACCGCCGCCGATCGTCGAATTGTCGCCCACGACGGTCTCGCCGCCGAGAATACTGGCGTTGGAGTATACGGTCACATTGTTCCCGATCGTCGGATGACGCTTGACATCCGAAAGTAACTGTCCTTTGCGTGTAGAGAGCGCGCCGAGCGTCACGCCCTGATACAGCTTCACATTGTTGCCAATCTCTGTCGTTTCACCGACAACAACACCCGTTCCGTGATCGATAAAGAAATACTCCCCGATCGTCGCGCCGGGATTGATGTCGATCCCTGTGCCGGAATGCGCATATTCCGTCATCATACGGGGAATATAAGGCACCTTAGCCACATACAGCTCATGCGCGATCCGATAGACAAAGATCGCAAAAAAGCCGGGATAGCAAAAAATGATCTCCTCCTTGCTCTTGGCTGCCGGATCGCCGTCAAAGCCTGCCTGCACATCCTTGAGCAGCAATTCCTGTAATTCCGGCAGGCGTGTCGCAAACCTGCAGCTGATCGCCTCTGCCCGCATGAGCAGCTCTTCCTTCGTGTGCTGCTCGTGATCCGCACACTCAAGCGCAGTCACGATCAGCTTGCGCATCTTATGGATCGCACTGCTGAATTTATAGGCGACATAATCGTCAAGGCTGTCGCCCAGCCCGTCCTCCTGCTCCAAAAATCCGGCAAACATCACACACCGCAGCTCCTTAATGAGCTCTTTTACCTTGTCTCTGCCGGGGAGCCTTCGTCCCTCGGCTGCCCGGAGCAGTTCGTGTGCCGCGTAATTTTTTTTGATACCGAGAATTGCCTGATTGAACAATTCCTGATTTTCTTTTTGTTGCATTGTTTCGCCCCATCCTCTCTAATAAAACTACAGTCTCTATATCGTCGGTATAAGGGAACATGTCTACCGGCTGACATTTGATCGGCTGATAACCGATGGTTTTCATATATTCCACATCCCTGCCGAGGGTATGCGGATCACAGGATACATAGACCACACGACGCGGTGCAAGCGCTGCGACCGCATCCATGAATGCCTCCTTGCTGCCGCTGCGCGGCGGATCCATAAACACGACATCCACCTTCACGCGCTCCGATGGCGGCGCTGCCGCCAGAAGCCGCATAAAATCACCGGCATCTTCATTATAAAATGTAATATTTTTACACTGGTTGCGTCTGGCATTCACGATCGCATCCTTGACTGCCGACGGATTCAGCTCCACACCGATGACCCGCGCCGCCCGTGCCGCAGCGGTCATACCGATCGTTCCTATCCCACAATATGCATCCAGTACGGTTTCTTTGCCTGTCAGACCCGCATAGGCGATCGCCGTTTCATATAACCGCTTTGTCTGCACGGAATTCACCTGATAAAACGAGTTCGGCGAGATCCGGTAGCGGTTGCCGCACAGCTCATCCTCGATATAACCTCTGCCATACAGCACGATATTCCGATCACCGAGCACCATGCTCGTATGCCGGTCGTTCACATTGAGCACCACGGTCGTAATGTCCGGGTGCGCCGCACGCAGCGCCTTGACAAAATGATTTTTGGCAGGAAGAATCGGTGAGGAAGCCACAAGCACCACCATGATCTCTCCGGTCGCAGATGCCGTCCGCACCATGACATGACGCAGCAGCCCGTATCCGGTGTCCTCATCATATGTCTTGAGCTTAAAATCCTTGACCAGACCGCGGATCGTCGCGATGATCTCATCCGCACGCGGATCTTCGATCATACAATGCTCCACCGGAACGATCCGGTGTGTGCCGCCTGCATAGACACCGCTGATCACCCGACCCTGTTTATCACGCCCAAATGCCGCGTGTACTTTATTCCGGTAATGTGTGGGATCTGCCATCCTAAGAACCGGCTGTACCTTTACTCCATGGACACAGTCCGCCACGAGCGCGCGCTTTTTCTCCAGCTGTGCATGATAAGCAATGCCCTGCAGCTGGCAGCCGCCGCATTTTCCGGCAACCGGACAGATCCGCTCCTTTTTTTGTATATTCATGGTTCTACCTCTGTATCTGTCTGGGAAGGTCTCGCCCGGCTTGACCGGACACGCCCATCTAAACTCTACTTCTTAGCATAACACATCCCGCCAAATTCCGACAAGCGTATTTTTCGCAACTGTTCAGAGCCAATTCGCAAAATCGCTGCTTCGCAGCTTTTCTTTTTGATCTTCTTTGATGGATTCACCCGCAAAAATGCGTACATCCTGACTGCATACACAACGGCAGCTCCAGCCGGTTTGCCTCGAGCAGCTCCCGGTCCCGCAGGATCTCCTCCGTCGGTCCGTCACATACGATTCTGCCGTCTGACAACAAAATCGTGCGGGAACAAGTCTCGAGAATCATATCCAGATCATGCGAAGCGATGATCTTCGGCTGATCAAGTGAATTGAGAATATGAATGAGGTTTCTCCGGTTGCGCGGGTCAAGCGCGATCGACGGCTCGTCCATCAGCAGCGCCTCCGGCATCATCGACAGGATCGTTGCGATCGATACCAGCTTTTTCTCCCCGCCGGACAGCCTGTGGATCTGGCGATCCCGCAAATGCGCGATGCCGGTGAGCTCCAGCGCCCGATTCACCCGCTCATCAGTTTCCTCCGGAGACAGCCCGTAATTTCTCGGCGCAAAGGCGATGTCCTCATAAACCGTGGACATAAATAGCTGGCTGTCCGAATCCTGAAACACATAGCCCAGCTTCGCACGGATCTGCGGCAGATATTGCTTTTCCAACGGATATTCCCCGATCCGGATCGCCCCTGAATCCGTCGGATACAGCCCCACCAAAAGCTTCAGCAGCGTCGATTTTCCCGCACCGTTTGCCCCGATAAGCCCGACTGACTCCTGCTTACACACATCAAAAGACAACTGCTTTAAGATCTCCGTCCCCTGCTCATAGGAAAAAGAGACATCCTCCACATGAATACTGATCATTTTTACACTCCTGTTATAAACCGTCCTACCAATAAGATCACCGGCACCTTGCGCAAGACCGCGAAAACTGCACACCAGAGGACAAAATACACCAGATCCTGCCGCCGCAGGCGCGTCTGCGCACCCAGATAGCCAAAATCCCCCGTATAACCGCGCAATACCATGCTCTCATACAGCTCATTGGCGCGGTCGATGCTGCGCAGCAGCAGTTGTCCGGTCAGCGAGCCCCACACCTTGTAATGCACACCCTTCTGCTTCGGCGCACGCAGGGCGTATGCCTGTGTGGTGCGGTTGACCTCTGCGAGCAGCAGCGTCAGGTAGCGCCCTGTCAATAAAATCTGTGTCACAAGCATACGCGGCACACGAAGCAGCTGCAGCGCATAGCAGATCTGCTCCAGCGTCGTCGTCGCGACGAGCAGATACGTTGCCAGCACCGCAAACATGCCCTTCAGCATCAGCGTGAGCATGGAAATCACTCCGGCGCGCACGCATACACCCCCGATCCAGACCGCTGTCCGGTCAAAAATAGGATTTGCCAGCCCCAAGGCGCAGACCAGCAGAAGCACGATGCGCAGCCGCCGCAGGCATTTTCCAAAGGATAATTCCGCCAGCAGAAAGCCAGCGATCAGATAGAGTGCCATCGCAGGCAGCCGGATCAGATCGTACTTCGGAAATGACACCACCACCGCAATATAACCGACCGTCAATATAAATTTAACCAGCGGATGTATATGATTCATCCACTGGTCTCTCGCTGCGAGTGTTTCCATCGCATTTATTTCATAAATCGCAGTTCCCATCCGGCTCATGCTGTCTGTTTTCTCCTGAAAAATCGAAATGCATAACATGCCCCTACGCACACTGCCACGACAATCGCGCTTCCCACGATGCCGGAAACCACCGTCCCTGCCGCCGTATCAGAGGACGAAAACGCATAATCCGGCAGCACCGCCGTCGCATCCTGCACGGCTGCCGCAGTCTCATACGCTTCACCGTCCGCCTGCAGCTTCGTCGTGCCTGCCACCTGCTCCATCGACCATTCCAGCCCATCCGGGTATTCGGATGCTGCCAGCGACAGCCCGCCGCCGATCACGACTGCCGCGATCGCCAGCACGACCAGTGTTTTCCAAAAAGACAGCCTTCCTCCCGCTGATGCGTTCTTTCCATATAATAATTCCGGTCTGGCTTCATAGATAAATACGAGCACCGCTGCCGTGATCAGACCCTCCACCGCTCCGATCGCCAGATGGATCGGCTGCATCGTCGCCACAAACACGCCAAACGGCAGCTCTGTGATCCCTGACGCAAGTGTTTCCAGCGTCACACTGAATGCGCCCAGCTGCAAGGTCAGCACACAGCCCAGCACCGATGCGGCTGCGATCCGGCATCTGGAAAAACCCTTTTTTGTCACCGACTGCCAGATCAGCGTCCCGATAAAGCAGCCGTAAAATGCCATATTCCACACGTTGCAGCCGAGTGCCAGCAGTCCGCCGTCCGCAAAAAACAGGCATTGGATCAGCAGGACACCGATCATCGTCAAAAAGCCCGCATACGGACCAAGCAGCGAGGACAGCAGCATGCCGCCGCAAAGATGCCCGCTCGACCCGGTTCCCGGAATCGTAAAATTGATCATCTGCGTGGCGAACACAAATGCCCCCATCACGCCCATCAGCGGTACTTTTTTCGGGTCGTTCTCCAGCCGTACTTTTTTTATCGAATAAGCTGCCACCGCCGCCGAGCATACATACATCGTACCTGCCACTGCCGGTGTGACCAGCGCATCTGCCATGTGCATAATAATCCCTCCTAAAACTCTTTTTTCTGTTCCTACTTTACCATAAAACAGAAAAACCACAAGCCCCACGGGGGGATGCTTCATTGCCTCTTGCATTCTGCCGGCTTTGCTTTTAGAATGGAATCAATAAATGATGAATCTGGAGGTATACGATATGAACTCTATACAGGACTGCTACACACTAAGCAACGGCATGCGGCTGCCGTGTATTGGTTTTGGCACGTATCAGACGATCAAAGGCGACGGAAAAGCCATCATTCTCGATGCGATCCGCGCCGGATACCGCTTTTTCGATGCCGCCTCTTTGTATGAGACGGAGCGCGTGCTCGGTGCTGCGATCAAGGAAAGCGGGCTGCCGCGTGAGGATTTTATCATCGAGACAAAGCTGTGGATCGATGAGATGGGCTATGAAAACGCAAAAAAGGCGCTGGCTGCCTCTTTGGAGCGCCTGCAGATGGACTATGTTGATCTGTATATGATCCACTGGCCGCGCCAGACCGGGGCGGACGATGAAAACTGGAAGGAGCTGGATCTCGAGACCTGGCGGGCACTCGAGGAGCTCGTTGATGAGGGAAAGGTGCGTGCCATCGGCTGCAGCAATTTCCTGCCGCACCATCTGCAAAACCTGCTGGAGCACTGCCGGATCAAGCCCGTTGTCGATCAGCTTGAGCTGCATCCGGGCTATTCACAGGAAGCCGCGGTCGCATTCTGTAAGGCAAACGACATCGTCCCGATGGCATGGAGTCCACTCGGCAGAGGCCGTGAAAATGTGCTCGCCGGAAATGCGATCCTTGAGCGGCTCGCGAAAAAATATGACCGTTCCATCGCCCAGATCTGCCTGCGTTTCCTCCTGCAAAAAGGAATCGTCCCGATCCCGAAGGCTTCCTCCTATGAGCATATGAAGGCGAACACGGAGATCTTTGATTTTTCACTGTCTGAGGACGATGTGTGGATGCTGAGCTGTATGCCGCAGACGACAGGGCTTGGCGAGCATCCCGATTTTTCGATTCCGAATAAAAAAAGCAATCCGGAGCAATAGGTTAAAGCCCAAAAACGTGGAAGCGCTATGACACGCTTCCACCTTTTCGTTTTGGCTGTATACAAATCCCGCGGGATGTTCAACCGCTCAAATCTTTTTTTATTTGTTCTCTTATTTCTTCGGCTTTACTGTCAATGTCATCTTAACAGTTTTCTTTTTGCCGTTGTTGAGCGTAACGATCGCCTTGATCGTGACCTTTCCGGCTTTCTTGGTAGTGATCGTACCGTTCGCGCCTACAGTCGCTACTGACTTTCTGCCTGTCTTATAGGTGATCTTTGCGACATTATCCATGTTCAGCGCATCATCTAACTTCAGCTTGGACTTTTTGCCTGCTTTGACAGTCGCCTTAGACTTCTCCGGCTGGATGGTCTTTAAGATCTCCTTTGTCATGGAATTTGCCGTTGCTGTCGTGATCAACTCGTAGTGTGCGCCGCCCAGATCGTCCAGAGCCAGACTGCCGTCTGCCGCTACCTTATAAGTGGCATTGTTGACCAGCGTCTTTTCTCCGGTCTTCGGATCGATCGCAACGATCTTCAGCTTGTTTCCTGCGGTCAGGTTGGCTGCGTTGACAGTGACCTCGCGCACGGTCTTTCCGCTTGCATCCACCGTCTTTGTCGTGATCGCAACATCCTTTGTGCCCGCTGCCTCTGTGATCTGTGCAACGGTCGCTGCGGAAATCTCTGTCTTCGTACCGGAAGTCTTCTGTGATACCTCTGCGGTCGCTGCGGTAACGCTGCCGTTTGCATCTTTTGATACATTGACAGTCGCATCTACACCTGTCTCATCGTTTTTCAGCTCAACCTTCGTCTGTACAGAGCCATCGTCTGCCTTCGTCTCGGTCGTCGTCACAGTCGTTCCGTCAGCCTTTGTCTCAGTCTTGGTCGTATCATCCTTCTTGCTGTCCTGTGATGTAGAACTGCTGCTTGAGCTGCTGGGAATTGTAAATGTGGCTGTTCCGGTCGCTGCTGCTGTCAGATTGTCGCTATCTGTGTAGGTGACTTTTACCGTGTAAGTACCTGCCGCTGTGGGTTTTGCGGCGAGCTTGGTATCACCCTTATAATATTCCACTGTAACGTGAGTATCGTTAATATCAATTACCTGATCACCAGCTTTAACAGTCGGTGTACCTTTACTATCTGCTGTTACCGACAGAGTCATCGTGCCTTGTACAATCTTGACTGTTCCTAACTTCACATAATCATCGGTATAGCAATTATCACCTGATACTTTAACGCTTACCGTAACATCTCCGACTTTCTTTGTATCTCCCTCAAGTGACACCTCATAATCATCGGACTCTATTCCAGAGTTCTCATTCGGCTTCACGGCGTCTGTAATAGCTTTTTTCAGATCGGGCATGCTATATGCCAGTTCCGTGGACTCCAGCGTAAAGTATTTTTTCAGTTCATCAGAAGTTGTTATTTTCTGCCGTGCGACCGTGACCTCATAAACCAGCTTGCCATAATACTCACCTGTGGAATATTCAGCAGTCACTTCATAGGTTCCGGCGTCTTTGATCTCGTTTACTACTGTACCATCTTTCTTGTACGAAATGGAAGTAGGCTGCAACCCCGTATCGCTTAATTGCGTAGCTGCACTCGTAATCGTATAGCTCAATTTACTTTTCTGATCTGTTCCATCATATATTAAGCCCGTGTTTCCATTAACGGTAATAGTAACCGGCGTCTTATTTGTGATAACGACCGGGATGTCGAATTTCACATTGTAGTTTGTAAAACTGTCGCCGAAATCTACATGGATGGAGAATTCTTTATTCTCTTTTAATGCTTTTCCGGCGTCTGATAACTTAAAAGTAACCTTTCCATCCGCATACTTTAAATTTTCAATATATGATTTATATTCCTCATCTACCGATACTTCCGCTTTGATGTGTGTATCTGTACCAGCTAATGTCCAATTATTTACTGAGTCGGACAGATCACATGTTATTGTATCCGTATTTTTTGTGTTCACCAACGTTGTGGCGGCAATCGGTGATGTCTTGACAGTCTGTTTTTCAATCTTCAGCAGCGATTCTGTCTTCGTTGCCTGTAATGCCTTACAGTTATCGTCACCATCATAGCTCACATAGACATCATAGGTTCCGGCATTTGTCGGCTCTGTTACGTCCACGTCACCTTGCTTATAGGTCAGCTTGATTTTATCTTTGGTCAGCAGATGATCCTGCCCCTTCATCGATGCCGTAATTGTTTGACCTGTGTATACCTGCGTTAGATCACCGACTTCCACATCGTCCACTGTCGGCTGATACTGATCAATCACTGCTTCACCGATCTTCACGGGCGCGCTGGTCGCATAGTGTCCTTCCAGTTCAACATAGACATCATAGATTCCGGCATCTTGAAACGCTACATCGTCGTTTTTTTCTGTGTTCGCAGCTTTGCCCTCAGTATGCTTCTTAAAGGAAACGTTCTTAATCGTTGTCTCGCCAGCATAGTCCTTCTTTACCGTAATTCTTTTCTTGACTTTTTCAGACTGATCGTCACCATCATACGTCAAGATACCTGAAGCAATGCTTGTATAGTCTATATAAGTGGCAATATCTTTCTCGGTTACGTTCTTTCCTACGATGCTAAAGGATACCTTCTGGTTACCATAACATACTTCATTATCATCAGTTTTCTCATAGATCCACAGCGTATACGCACCCACTTCTGTCGGGGCTTCTACTGAGGGTAATTTGGTGGTGTCGCTACCTTCGTAATAAAATACATTATAGTTCGAATCGCCTAATGCCTCCTCATTGCCTGCCGCTGTAACTGTTACAGATTTGATGACTTCATTGCCATCATTGTACTCGAATGATATTGAGTCACTTCCCGCTGTTACTTCTGTCCCATTTGTTCCAGTCAATTTCACAGTTGCTTTCGAAAGATCTGCACCCTGATGGGGGATGTCGCTTGTATTGTATGCAGCATCACTAGCC
>CAVHZH010000028.1:0-21507 GCA_963640395.1 Oscillospiraceae bacterium | reverse complement strand
GTATGTCGCAAAAGCGACCCGCCGCAGGCGGAGAATCCTGCAAAGCAGGATTCTATTTTATGAAATGGGGAACGATCAGTGAAAAAAGGAATCATAAAAGCGGTGGTACTGCTGTGCAGCTTTGTGGCGGCAGTCATCACGTTTGGATATTTTACCAATCAAAGCAGCGTCAATCTCACCACAGAAATGAAGGAAGCCTCCTATCCGGTGATCTCGATGTATTACAAGGACTATCTGGTGGGGGAGCTGCACGGCTATCGCAATCAAATGGATCTGACGACGATGCGGGATTCGCTCGTCCCGGTCCAGAGTGACCGGAAGGTGTCGTTAGTCGTCAATACGTTTGGCAGCGAGGTGGATCAGCTCAGCTATGAGATCCGCAGTCTGGACGGCGAGCGGCTGATCGCAGACCGCGTGTGTAACGATTACCAGACGAGTGGGGAGAAGCTGCAGCTACAACTTGTGTTAGAAAATCTGCTGGAGGAGGGACAGGAGTACCAGCTTGTATTTTTAGTGCAGCGCGGGGATGAGACGATCCGTTATTATACCAGATTGATGCAGACCGGTGACGAGCATCTGGATGCATATCTGGAATTTGCAAACGAGTTTCACGAAGCGTCTATGGACAAGGAGCGCGCGCAGGAGTTGACAACCTACCTAGAGCCGAACAGCCTTGTGGACAACAAGGATCTGAATCTGGTCACGATCAATTCGAGTCTGCAGGAGGTGAGCTGGGCGGATTTTGAGTGCCAGCAGCAGGGTGATTCCGTGCTGACGCTTGCTGAGCTTGACGATGGCTATGCGGTCGTTACCTTAGATTATATGGTGACGGCTACCGGAGACGGCGGTGAATCGGAATACTATAATGTGGAGGAATACTACCGCGTCAGCTACAATGCGGAGGGCGCGCGCTGCTATCTACACAGCTTTGAGCGCAGCGTCAACCAGATTTTCCGCGCGGACGGAGACAATTTTTATGAAAATTATCTCCAATTAGGCATTCGTGACGGAGATGTTGAATATAAAAAAAGTGAGAACGGACAAATCACCTGCTTTGTGCAGCAGGGAGAGCTGTGGAGCTACAATGAAGAAAACGGCACGCTATACCGTATTTTCAGCTTCCGCGGCTATGAGGGCATGGATATCCGTGAAAACTATGCGCAGCACGATATCCGTATTTTGAATATCAGCGAGGGCGGCAGTGTGAATTTTGCTGTATACGGCTATATGAACCGCGGTGTGCATGAGGGAGAGAGCGGTATTTCCGTCTGCTATTTTGACAGTGCGGCGGCAACGGTCGAGGAGCTGTTGTTTATAAAATCTGATAAATCTTACCAGCGGCTGCGGACAGATATGGGCGATGTTCTCTACGAAAATGCGGATGGTATCCTGTTTTGCATGATGGAGGGCAGTATTTACAGGATAGATACTGCGGACGGCAGCGTGAGCGTGCTGGCAGAGGGGCTCGGCAGTGAGAGCTACAGTGTGTCTGCAGACCGCCATCTGCTCATCTGGCAGAGTGATGAGGACGCCCACGGCGATATTACGGTGGTCAATCTGGAAACCGAGCAGAAAAGCACGATCGCTGCGGATGGATCTATGCTGTATCCGGTCGGTTTTCTGGTGGACGATTTTGTCTATGGCGTGGCAGATGCGGACAGCAAACGCATTGCGGACGGCAGTGTGCCGATGAGCTATGTGCGGATCTATGACGCGGATAACAATGAAACGGTAAAGGAATATCACAAAAAAGGCTATTATATCACCGATGTAAAGATCAAGGATTATGTGATCAATCTTGAGCGTGTGAAACGTGCGAAGGGCACATATGTTTCGGCAGAGCCGGATACGATTCTTAACCATCAGGGCGAGGCGATTTTAGATGACAACGTCTGTCAGGTGTATGATGATGTCAGACAGACGCTGGTGGAGATCAAGCTGCTCGCGCCTGCGGAGCATAACAGCGCCAATGTTGTCACCTCCAGCGAGGTGGTGTTAGAACAGCCGAGAGATATGGAGCTGACCACGGAACACCCGTGGGAGGGCTATTACGTGTATGCAAAGGGCAGTGAGCAGTCTTTCCATTCGAAGCTGCAGGATGCGATCGCCGAGGCAGATGAGCAGATGGGTGTTGTAGTGGATGCATCGCTAAAGGCTGTGTGGAAACGGACAAGGCAGCCCGTATGTTTGCCACAGACCCTGCCGGACAATCTCGATGTGACAGATATGGAAAGCGCGTATCCGGGTGCGGCTGCATATGACCTGACCGGCTGCACGCTGAGCCAGACGCTCTACTATGTGAGTGAGGGCATTCCGGTTGTGATCACACTTGCGAATGGCAGCATGCGGCTGCTGACAGGGTATGATTCGTCGAATGTATGGATCTGGAATCCTGCGGACGGGCAGACGACACGTGAGACGCTTGACGATGCGCAGTCACGATTTGCGGCGCATAGCAGCCACTATACGGCATATTTGCGGTAGAAAGTTGCATAAAAAAAAACGGTTAACCGAAGGATATTCGTCGGTTTTAACAGAAATAAGAAAATGCCTTGAAAATTCAGTGGTTATAAGGTATATATAAATAGGGTAAATACGTCTGTACGCGATACAGACCAGTATAGGGAACACGCTGATGGGCGCAGAAAGCCGGATGTCCGACGGACACCGATGATGTTGAGGGTATGAAAAATGAGTAGTAAAAAAATTGTAGTATCTGATGTGAGTAAAAAGCATGAGAACCCGATCGCGGAGCTGGTGCAGGTTGCCTGCCAGTTCGACAGTAATATCGTACTGGAGAATGACAATCGCAAGATCAATGCGAAGAGTATCATGGGTATCATGGCGTTCAATCCGTCTGAAGGAATGACTGTAAATATTGTAGCTGACGGAAGTGACGAAAATGAAGCACTTGTAGCAATGGAAAAATTTTTAGTTTGCAGTTAAAACAAATCAGTTAATAGGAGGCATAGCCATGACAAACGTAAAAGGAACCACTGAAGTGGTAAAGACTGTAGCAGCAAAGAAAGTTGAGGAAGCTAAGGAAGCAGTAAAGACTGTCGCAAAGGCAGTAGAGGCAAAGGCAGAGGAAGCAAAGGCTGATGCAAAGGCTGCCGAGAAGCTGGCAGAGACAGTTGAGAAAACAGCCGTAGAGCCTGAGAAGAAGACAGAAGCTCCCGCAAAGGCAGCAAAGCCTGCAAAGAAGCCGGGCAGAAAGGCTGCAAAAGAGGCAAAGGCAGCAAAGAAGGCAGTCGCAGAGCCGAAGGTATATGTACAGTTCGGTGCGGACGAGTCATCTGTAGAAGTGATCGTAGAGAAGATCAAGGCAGATTTTGTAGCGCAGGGACACAGAGCTTCTACCATCAAGGATCTGAAGGTATACTTAAAGCCCGAGGATGGCGCAGCATACTATGTGATCAACGAGAAGGTTGCAGGCAGAGTAGACCTGTTCTAATTTCTCCATCAGATCAATAAATTCATACAAAGCAAAAATGAAAACCCGATCCCGCGTTTGCGGGGTCGGGTTTTTCATTGGTGTGATAGATACCGGATCAGTGATGCTCCAGCTCACCGTTTGTGTAAGCGGAAACGATGGTCTTGATCTTATCGTAAGGATTCAAAAGCTCGCTGAGCGAGGTGTCGTGATTGAGTGTATCGATGATATAAGCGATATATTTGCTCATGCCGCAGCTGATATAGTAATCACGGCTCAAAAGCTCCTCGGGCTGGTAGATCAGATCCGTTGTCAGGACGCGGTAAATGATACCCTGCTCAACTGCCTCATCGAACTTCTCCAAGCCGTTTGTGAACAGACCGAACGTTGCAATGACAAAGATTCTCTTTGCCTTGCGCTTTTTCAGCTCGGTTGCCACATCGATCATGCTCTCACCGGAGGAGATCATGTCGTCTACGATAAATACATCCTTGCCCTCTACAGAGGAGCCGAGGAATTCGTGCGCGATGATCGGGTTGCGTCCGTCTACGATACGGCTGTAGTCGCGGCGCTTGTAGAACATACCTACATTGATGCCGAGGACGTTTGCCAGATAAACGGCACGGTCCGTACCACCCTCATCCGGGCTGATGATCATCATGTGGTCATTGTCAAACACGAGATCGTCTACATGGCGGCACAGCGCCTTTACAAACTGATAAGCGCAGGTTACGGACTCAAAGCCGTGCAGCGGGATTGCATTCTGGACACGGGGATCGTGTGCGTCAAAGGTGATGATATTTTCTACACCCATATCGACAAGCTCCTGCAAAGCCAGTGCACAGTCTAACGATTCTCTGGAAGAACGTCTGTGCTGGCGGCTTTCGTACAGGAACGGCATGATCACGTTGATACGCTTTGCCTTGCCGCTGACCGCAGCGATGATACGCTTGAGATCCTGATAATGGTCATCTGGAGACATATGGTTGATCTCCCCGCACATTTTGTAGGTCAGGCTGTGATTGGTCACATCCAGCATAAGATACAGGTCGTCACCACGGACAGATTCCTTGATCGTACCTTTGGCTTCACCGTTTCCGAAACGGGGCAGTGTGTGCTCGATCAGATAGGAATCGCGCTGGTATCCCTTGAAGGCAGTGTCGTTCGGATGAAGCTGCTGTCTGGTAGAACGCCACTTCACGAGATACTGGTCTACTTTGTGACCAAGCGGAGCGCTGCTCGCTAAGGTGATAAGTCCGAGTTTACCGTGAGGGATAGACTCTAATTGAATTTCTTCATTCGGCATGAATAGTTTCCTCCATATGTTGTGTATTATTGTGTCCTCTTTTTCAGGCGGATATCCGCGCCTGTGAGCTTTAACAGCGTATAATTGCTGATAATGCGTGAAAAATTGCGTTCGGAGTATGTCTCAAACAGGTGCTCTAAATCGAGATTGCTGGAGATCAGCGTAGATTTTCTGCGCAGCAGTCGCTCGTTTAAGCATAAAAACAACTGCGAAACAGAAAACCGGTTCGTCAGTTCCGTGCCAAGATCATCGATGATCAGCAGGTCACAGGAGAACAGATCCTCCTGCCGTTCCCGTGCAAGTGCATCTCCGTGAAATTTGCTCTCCTCTAATATAGTAAATAATTGGAAAGATGTAAAGTATAAAACAGAATGTCCGGTGTCGATCAGCGCCTTTGCGATGCAGTTTGATAAAAATGTTTTTCCGACACCGGTTGACCCGTAAAAGTATAAATTGTCGAAAGCCCGGTCAAACTGACCGACAAATGAGCGGCAGGTATCAACTGCCAGCCTTGCATTGCCGAGCGCGGTGCGGCCGGTCGAAGGGTCTGTCTGGGAATCATCGTAGTAGTCGAAGGTCAGCGTATCGAAATTCTCTGCTGCCAGAATATTTTTGATATTGGATTGCGTATAGATCAGGTCGATCGCTGCCTGCCGGAAGCAGTGACAGCGGCTGTGACCGATATAACCGGTATCGCGGCAGTCCGGGCATACATAGGTGGGCTGCAGATCCTCCGGGGAGAAGCCTGCCCCTGCCAAAAGCTGTGTCCGACGCTCGCGTGCCTGCGCCAGCTCTGTCTTGAGGTCGCTGAGCGCATGGGTATCTCCGTCGAGCAGAAGTCTCGCCTGACGGATGCTGAAAGTGGCGATCTCGCCATCCAGTGCACGGATCGCTGGTACCTTCGCATAGATTTCACTTTTTTTCTTGTCCAGACGGAGTCTGGAGCTGCGCTGCTTTTCCTCATAGCCGCGCATGATCTGGTCATATTGACTATTTGTGAGAGCCATAACCTAGTAATTCCTTTTCTAATTCGCTCGTGTTATAAGAACGCTGCGGAAAATCGTTGAACCGGTTCTTTTTTGCGGTGTTTGCTGTAGTCTCTGTGCGCTTGGGGGCTGAGGCTGCCTTCTCCTGATGGAGTGCATCGAGCGCCTCGATGTCCTTTAAGGACTGCACGCGGTTCTTTTTCCAGTTTTTTAAAATCTTATCCGCATATTCAAAGCTTGCCTGATGGATGGTGCGCATCGTGCGGTCGCAGGCAGCAGAAATGATCGAAAGCTCAAAGCCGTAGTTCTGCCATGTGGAGATGTATTCCTTTTCATAAGGAACAAAGTCGCGTCCCTGAATGCCGAATGCCTTGCGGATCGCGGTATGTAACTCGTTGTGGCGGCTCGCCTCCTCTTTGGCGGCTGTCACAGTGGAAATCTCTGCCTTCGCCCATGAAAGCGCTACCTTTTCCATATAACGGATGCTCTTATGGTTTTTCGCCACGCAGGACTCGATCAGATAATCGATCAGGTCGGTCGAAAAATGTAACGAATCCTTCCAGTAGAGGATCGCGTTCATCTCTGTGGTATTTAATGTATGTCCCAGATAGTGCTCGGCGACAAACAGCAGCTCGCGCACATCGGATTCGTCCTTCAAGCGGTGCAGATCTGCGGCTGAGTAATTCTCGTGGAGCGGCAGATCTGGAACAGGCTTGTTCGGGGTGGTAATCGCCGTGACAGCAGGTGCGCTCGCGACATCGAGAAAGCAGATGCCGGTCAGTTCCCCACTCTCGTCAAACTCCAGACGAAGCAGGTGCATTTTTTCCCAGTATTTTAACGCACGCAGAATATCCTTTTCCGTGTGGTCAAACTTATCCGCTGCATCGGATACAGAAAATGACATGCCAGGGTCATTCATGCACCGAAGCAGGTACAGATAGACTTTTACATATTCTCCGCTTGCGTGAACCATATATGCATCAATAAAATAATTAGGTACAACGGTTCGCTGAGCCTCGTTGTCCCTGTGCAACATAATATCTGCCATAAATCAATCCTCTCCTCCAGCAGTGGTTGTCTTCCTTTACTGCCCGTGTATTATAGCACATAAAATCTGACTTGAGAAGTCTTGATTTTCGCGCAAAGCCTTGATTTATAAGGCTTCGCGGGGGATAAGCAAAAATGTGGATAAGTGGATAAGGTTTTATGTAAATCAATAAAAAAACAGTCATAAGTCGCATATATTAAGCATATTTTTAAATTGACGCAGGACATGTTATGTAAATAAAATATCCACAATCGATTTGGGATAAGTTGTCCCCAATTGATTGTGGATAATGTGGATAACTTATTGTCCCAGAAGATGTTCTCCCACTTCCAGTATGTTTCCCGCACCCATAGTTATTAACATGTCACCGTCGATACATTTTTTTAATAAAAATTTTTCAAGACCGTCAAATGTTTCTTCCGTAGGGAAGTAATATGCCTCACAACCTCTGGCGATCAGGCGGTCGCAGATATCCTTGGAGCTCACGCCGAGATTGTCCGTTTCCCTTGCTGCATAGATATCTGCCAGTACGACGACATCAGCAGTGGATAATGCATCTGCAAAATCGTCCAGAAATGCCTTTGTACGGGAGTAGGTGTGCGGCTGGAACACGCAGACAAGGCGCTTGTGCGGATAGTTTTTGGCTGCTGCCAGTGTCGCACGGATCTCGGTCGGATGGTGTGCGTAGTCGTCGATCACCGTGATGCCGTCAACCGTACCCTTGTACTGGAAACGGCGGTCGGTGCCTGCAAATGCTGACAATCCGGCTGCGATCGCCTCCGGAGCAATACCCATAGCGTCAGTGACCGCGTAGGCAGCGAGCGCGTTGGATACGTTGTGCTTTCCGGGGACATGCAATGTCACGGCGACCGGTGCGGCGTCCCCATGATGAATGGTAAAGGATGCACAGCCGAGCGCATCATAGGTCAGATCACTGGCAGATACGTCAAAGGACGGGTCGAAGCCGTAGGTGATCACGGATGCCTTGATGCCATCTGTAAGCCCGGCAACATCCGGGATCTCACCGTTTACGATCACAGAGCCGTCTGCGGCAGTACCGGATAAAAACTGATGGAAGGAATGGCGGATGTCGTCATAATCCTTGAAAAAGTCCAGATGCTCTGCCTCTACGTTCAATACGACGCTGTATTTCGGGAAAAAGTTTAAAAAGCTGTTGGTGTACTCACACGCCTCTGTCACAAAACAGTCCGAAGAACCGACGCGGATATTGCCACCGATCGCCTTTAGGATACCGCCGACAGAGATGGTAGGGTCGGCATTTGCCGCCAGCAGTATATGTGTGATCATGGAAGTAGTCGTTGTCTTGCCATGTGTACCGGCAACTGCGACGGAACGGGCGTAGTTTTTCATCAACTGACCTAAAAATTCCGCGCGTGAGAGCATGGGAATACCGGCCGCCTGAGCCGCTGCATATTCCGGATTGTCCTCGTGTATGGCTGCCGTATAGACGACCACATCGATGCCTTGTGTGATATTTGCCGCCTGCTGCGGGTAATGCACCTTAGCGCCCAGCGCTTCTAGCCGGGTGGTCAGTGCGGACCGTTTCATATCCGAGCCGGATACGTCAAAGCCTTCCTTTAATACGATCTGTGCCAGACCGCTCATACTGATGCCGCCGATGCCGATAAAATGGATGTGGCAGGGGCTTGAAAAATTGACTACATATGCATTCATCGTGATTACCTTCGCTTTTTATTTTTGTGTGATAGAAATTGAATTTATTATCTAGTATACCACTTTTTTGTGCGCGTACAATCCCCGAATCTTTGGACGGCGGCAGTGCGATGAACCGGGCTGTATACAGGCATTCGGCTATTTAAATGCGCACAATCACGGACATGCTGTCGAATCTTGTAAAATGTGACAAAAATGCTATTTTTTTTATGAAATTTTTGTATATTATGATGTACAAATGAGATGGAAGGTGTTATACTGTACGTATACTTATACAATAAAAATTTATAAGCAAGAGGTGAGTAATATGATTCAAAAGGAAATGATTGCCATGTTGCTTGCGGGTGGACAGGGCAGCCGTCTGGGTGTTCTCACCGCAGATGTGGCAAAACCTGCGGTAGCCTTTGGCGGAAAGTATCGTATCATCGATTTCCCGCTCAGCAACTGCATTAATTCAGGAATTGATACCGTCGGCGTATTGACGCAGTATCAGCCGTTACGGTTGAATACCCATATCGGAATCGGTATCCCGTGGGATCTGGATCGAAATAACGGAGGTGTGACAGTGCTTCCGCCTTACGAAAAGAGTGCCAACAGCGAGTGGTATACCGGTACGGCAAACGCGATCTACCAGAACCTGAAATACATGGAAAACTACGATCCGGAATATGTATTGATCCTTTCCGGAGACCATATCTACAAGATGGATTACGAGGTAATGTTAGACTTCCATAAGGCAAATAACGCAGATGTGACGATCGCCGTTATGCCTGTCCCGATCGAGGAGGCAAGCCGTTTCGGAGTCGTGATCGCGGATGATGAGCGCCGGATCAGTGAATTTGAGGAAAAACCGGAGCATCCGCGCAGCAATCTGGCTTCTATGGGTATCTATATCTTTAGCTGGAAGGTACTTCGCGATGCATTGGTAGCGTTAAAGGATCAGAGCAGCTGCGATTTCGGAAAGCATGTCATTCCGTATCTGCATGAGCGCGACAGCCGTATGTTTGCCTATGAGTTCAACGGCTACTGGAAGGATGTCGGAACGCTCAGCTCTTATTGGGAGGCAAATATGGAGCTGATCGACCTGATTCCGGAGTTTAACCTGTATGAAAAATACTGGAAGGTATATACAAATACCGGAGCGATCCAGCCGCAGTATATTTCAGCAGATTCGGTTGTCTTAAAGAGCATTATCGGAGAGGGCAGCGAGATTTACGGCGAGGTATACAGCTCAGTCATCGGTGCGAATGTCGTGATCGAAAAGGGTACGGTTGTCCGTGATTCCATTATTATGCAGGGCACGCATATCGGTGCGAACTGCGTATTGGACAAGGCGATCGTTGCGGAGGACTGTACGGTCGGCGACGATGTCAGGATCGGTGTCGGTGAATTTGCACCGAGCAAGTTTAACCCGAAGGTATACAGCAGTGATCTGGCTGTTGTCGGAGAGCGTTCCGTGATCCCGGCACATGTATCAATAGGAAGAAATACAGCCGTGTCCGGTGAGACAGTGGCAGCCGATTATACGGATGGATTACTTGAAAGCGGAGATTCTATTATAAAGGCAGGTGTGAAGGCATGAAAGCATTAGGTATTATTTTGGCGGGTGGCAACAATTCAAAAATGGAAGCATTGTCCCGCAAGAGAGCGATCGCGGCAATGCCTGTAGCCGGAAGCTTCCGTTGCATCGATTTTGCGTTGAGTAACATGAGTAACTCCCATGTACAGAAGGTTGCAGTGCTGTCACAGTACAATGCGCGTTCCTTGAATGAGCATCTGAGTTCCTCAAAATGGTGGGACTTTGGTAGAAAACAGGGCGGGCTGTTTGTGTTCACCCCGACGATCACAGCGGATAACAGTTGGTGGTATCGTGGCACGGCAGACGCTATGTATCAGAATATCGAATGGCTCAAGCGCTGCCATGAGCCGTATGTGATCATTACGAGTGGCGATTGTGTTTACAAGATCGATTACAATGAGCTGCTGGATTATCATATTGAGAAAAAGGCGGATATTACCATTGTGGTCAAGGACATGCCTGCAGATGCAGACATCAGCCGTTTCGGTGTTGTCCGCATGAACGAGGAGTCGCGTATTACATATTTTGAAGAAAAACCGATGGTTGCACAGACCAGCACGGTTTCAGCCGGTGTCTATGTCATCCGGCGCAGACAGTTGATCGAGCTGTTGGAGCAGTGTGCGGCAGAGAACCGCTGGAATTTTGTAACAGATGTGCTTATCCGTTATAAGGATTTAAAGCGCATCTATGGCTACAAGCTGCAGGGCTATTGGAACAATATTTCTACTGTGGAGTCTTATTACCAGACCAATATGGACTTCCTGAAGCCGGAGGTACGCCACTACTTCTTTAAGGAGGCACCGAGGATCTACTCAAAGGTGGATGATCTGCCCCCGGCCAAGTATAATGATGGCTCTGATGTGAGAAATTCCCTCGTGGCGAGCGGATCTATCGTCAACGGCAAGGTGGAGAATTCGATACTGTTCAAGGAAGCCTTCATCGGAAAGAACTGTATCGTTAAGAATTCGATTATTCTCAACGAGGTATATATCGGCGATAATACGCATATCGAAAACTGTATCGTGGAGAGCCGCGGTACCTTGAAGCCGAATATGTATTACTTCGGAGACGGAGAGATTCAGGTCGTTGTCGGTGACAGCAACCGTTACGGAATTTAGGGTAATACCTGACCGGATCGTCAGATGCGGTCAAAAAGGGGGTTAGAGATATGGAAATTACGGATATACGCATCCGTAGGCTGGAGGGCAGCGGCAAAATGAAAGCCATCGTTTCGATTACGATTGATGACGAGTTTGTGCTGCACGATATCAAAGTTGTGGATGGTGAGAAGGGATTGTTTATCGCAATGCCCAGCAAAAAGACCGGGGAAGGAGAATACCGTGATATTGCTCATCCGATCCGGACGGAGACCAGAAACCGCATTCAAAGACTGATCCTGGAGCGTTATGCGAGGGAGCAGGAGTTGGATGCCAAAGCGTAATAGATCGTAAATACATGGAGCTGTCGCTGCCTGTTTTTCAGGTTGTGCGACAGCTCTCTTGAATTTTGGGGGAAATTAGGCTACACTAAAGGAACGTTTGGGAATAGATAAAGGAGAAGAGCCATGATAAAACGAAAAGCAGTGATCCTTGCAGCCGGTAAGGGCACACGAATGAAATCTGATCTGCCGAAGGTCGTGCATCGCATCGACGGAAAATGTCTGGTCGATTATGTGATCGAGGCAGCACGCGGGGCAGGCGTATCCGGTGTCTGTTTGGTTGTGGGATACAAGCATGATGTTGTAGAGCGTGAGATCGCCGCAAAGGATGTCGAATTTGTGCTGCAGCCGGAGCAGCTCGGTACCGGACACGCCGTAAAATGCGCACGTGAATTTCTGGGTAATGAGGGGCAGACACTGATCCTCTTTGGCGACACGCCGCTGATTACAGCCGGGACGCTGCGCCGCCTGAGCGAATATCACGAGGTACAGGGCAATACGGTCACTGTGCTGTCTGCGATGGTAGACGATCCGACCGGATACGGACGCATTATCCGCGATGAACAGGGACAGTTTGTAAAGAGTGTGGAGCATAAGGATGCAAACGAGCAGGAGCTGGCATCCCACGAGATTAACTCCGGCATGTATCTGTTTGACACCGCCCAACTGAAGGCAGCGCTGGATCAGATCCGTCCGGACAATGCGCAGGGTGAATATTATTTGCCGGATACGCTCACGATCATAAAGGCACAGGGACGGAAGGTGGATGCTTATGCGCTGGACGATGCCACGGATATTACGGGAGTCAATGACCAGGGTCAGCTCGCAGAAGCGGCAGAGGTCATCAGAAAAAGAACGCAGGGAATTATATAAGGAAGATACGAATATTATGTATGTAATAGCAGGACTTGGAAATCCGGATAAAAAATATGAAAAGACGAGACATAATGTAGGTTTTGATGTGATCGACCGGATCGCTGAGAAATACAATATAGCGGTCGATGAAAAAAAGCACCGCGCCTTATGCGGCAGCGGGTATATCGCGGGGCAGAAGGTGCTGCTCGTAAAGCCGCAGACATACATGAACCTCAGCGGCGAGAGCATTCAGGCGATCCTTGGTTTTTATAAGCTGGATGCGGACAGTGAATTGCTGGTCATTTATGATGACATCAGTCTGGCCCCCGGACGCATCCGCGTGCGCGCCAAAGGCAGCGCCGGTGGACACAACGGGATCAAAAACATCATCGCGATGACCGGAACGCAGGGCTTTGCGCGGATCAAGGTCGGTGTCGGCGAGAAACCGGAGGGCTGGGATCTTGCTGATTATGTGCTGGGACATTTTTCAAGGGAAGAACGGGCGCTGGTGGAGGATGCATTTGCGGACGCGGTAGAGGCGGCGGAGATGTTTCTCATGGACGACTTAAACGGCGCGATGAACCGGTTTAACGGAAAAAAATAGTGCGGGAGCAGCAGGTATGCAGGCATTTTTACAGCCACTGGGCGAGTGGAAGGATTTTGAAGAAATAGAAAAACGGTTATCCACATTCAAGGGAACGATCGAGATCTCGGGATGCATGGATGCACAGAAAGCCCATTTGATCTATGGGCTTGGTCAGCATGCGAAAAACCGCCTGATCATCACGTTTCAGGAGCAGAAAGCCAAGGAACTGTACGAGGATTACCGTTTTTTTGATGAAAATGTCATGTATTTCCCGGCAAAGGATGTGCTGTTCTACCAGTCCGACCTGCGCGGCAATACGCTGACGCGGGAGCGCCTTGGCGTGCTGCAGGCATTGTCGGAGCAGGCGGAGAATGGCAGTCCTAGGGGCGGTGTGACCGTGATCACGACGTTTGATGCGCTGATGAACCATATGTGTGCGCCGCAGCAGTTTGGCGCAGCGATCCGCCGCTTTACGGTAGGGGAAAGCGCTGATTTAGACGAATTGTGCAAGGAGCTGGTCGCGATCGGCTACGAGAGAGAGTATCAGGTCGGCGCGCCCGGACAGTTTGCGGTGCGTGGAGGGATTCTCGATATTTATCCGATGAGCGCCGAGCATCCGTACCGTCTGGAGTTCTGGGGCGATGAGATCGACTCGATCCGCGGGTTTGATGTGGAGAGCCAGCGCTCGCTGGAGGACGGAGCCGAGGATACACTGACGCTGTATCCGGCGAGTGAGTGGGTGCTGTCGCAGGAACAGATACAGGAGGGACTGAAACGCCTGCATGCCGAAGAAAAAAAGGTAGTAGCTGCCTTTAAAAATAACCACAAGCCGGAAGAAGCGGCAAGAATACGCACAATGGTGGCGAATCTGGAGGAAGAATTGACCGAGCTCGGCGGAGCTGCGAATCTGGATGCATTTCTGGGTTATTTTTCCTCCGAACAGGTGTCCCTGATCGATTATCTTGACCGGACAGGGACGATCTGCTTTCTGGATGAACCGGCACGGCTGATGGAACAGGGGCGCAGCGTCGAGCAGGAGTTTTCCGAGAGTATGCAGCAGCGTCTGGAAAAGGGCTATATCCTGCCGGGACAGGCAGATGCGCTGTATGGGGCGGCAGAGACGCTCGGACGGCTGCAGCAGTGCTGTCTCGTCGCGCTCTGTGCGCTGGAGCAGCGCGTGCCGCAGTTGGAGCTGGATGGGCAGTATCAGCTGCAGGCGCGCACCGTAAACGCCTACAACAACAGCTTTGAGCTGCTGATCAAGGATTTAAAGCGATACAACAAAAATAAATTCAAGATCATACTTTTGTCGGGCTCGCGCACCAGAGCGAAACGGCTGGCGGAGGACATCATGAATGAGGGTGTTTCCTGCTTTTATACGGAGGACACCGAGCATGAACTGAAGCCCGGCGAGGTGATGGTCTGCTACGGCAAGGTGCGGCGCGGCTATGAGTACCCGCTGCTGTCGTTTGCGGTCATCACGGAGAGTGATATTTTTGGTGCGGAAAAGAAGAAAAGAAAGAAGTACAAGCGCTACGAGGGTGAGCACATCCGCAGCTTTGCCGAGCTGCATGTCGGTGACTATGTCGTGCATGAAAATCATGGACTTGGCATTTATCAGGGCATTGAGAAGATGGAGGTCGGCGGCACGACAAAGGATTACATGAAGATCACCTATGCGAAGGGCGCGAACCTGTATATTTTAGCGACACAACTGGATCTGATCCAGAAATATGCCGGCAGCGACGCGAAAAAGCCGAAGCTCAACACGCTTGGCACGCAGGAGTGGAGTCGCACGCGGGCGCGTGTGCAGGGTGCGGTGAAGGAGATCGCCAGAGAGCTGGTCGAGCTGTACGCAGCCCGTCAGCAGAAGGAGGGCTATGTGTACGGACCGGACACGGTCTGGCAGCGTGAGTTTGAGGAGATGTTCCCATTTGAGGAGACCGAGGATCAGGTGCGCGCGATCGAGGAGACGAAGCGTGACATGGAGAGCACAAAGATCATGGATCGTCTGATCTGCGGCGATGTCGGCTACGGCAAGACAGAGATCGCCATTCGCGCCGCATTCAAGGCGGTGCAGGAGGGCAAGCAGGTCGTCTATCTCGTCCCGACGACGATCCTCGCCCAACAGCATTACAATACGTTTGCGCAGCGGATGAAGGATTTTCCGGTCACGGTAGACCTGCTGTGCCGTTTTCGCACCACATCCCAGCAGAAGCACACGATCGAGGAGCTTAAGCGTGGCATGGTGGATATCGTCATCGGTACACACCGGGTGCTGTCCAAGGATGTGGGATTTAAGGATCTGGGGCTGCTCATCATTGATGAGGAGCAGCGTTTCGGTGTTACGCACAAGGAGCGGATCAAGCAACTAAAAAATAATATTGATGTGCTGACGCTGACGGCGACACCGATTCCGCGGACGATGCACATGAGCCTGATCGGTATCCGTGATATGAGTGTGCTCGAGGAGCCGCCGATGGACCGTCTGCCGATCCAGACCTATGTCATGGAATACAACGAGGAACTGGTACGTGAAGCGATCGCACGTGAGCTGGCACGCGGCGGACAGGTCTATTATGTATTTAACCGCGTCAACCAGATCGCGGATGTGGCGGCAAAGATTTCTTCACTTGTGCCGGAGGCGAACGTGGCGTTTGCGCATGGACAGATGAAGGAGCTGGAGCTGGAACGCATCATGTATCAGTTCGTCAATGGAGAGATTGATGTTCTGGTATCTACGACGATTATTGAAACAGGACTGGATATTTCAAATGTAAATACCATGATTATTCAGGACGCGGATAACATGGGGCTGTCGCAGCTGTACCAGCTGCGCGGCAGGGTGGGACGCAGCAACCGGACAGCGTATGCATTTTTTATGTACAAGAGGGATAAGCTGTTAAAGGAGGTCGCCGAGAAGCGTCTGGCTGCGATCCGTGAGTTTACCGATCTTGGAAGCGGCTTTAAGATCGCGATGCGTGATCTGGAGATCCGCGGTGCCGGCAATCTGCTCGGCGCGCAGCAGCACGGGCATATGGAGGCGGTCGGCTATGATCTGTACTGTAAGATGTTAAACGAGGCGGTAAAGGAACAAAAGGGCGAGCTGCCGCCGCAGGCACAGTTTGAGACGACGCTGGATGTGGAGGTGGATGCCTATATCCCGCCTGCTTATATCCCGAATGAGTACCAGAAGCTCGATATTTATAAGCGGATCGCGAGTGTGGAGACTGCCGCGGAGGGCGATGAGATGCTCGATGAGCTGATCGACCGGTTTGGCGAGCCGCCGCGCCCGGTTCAGAATCTGCTGATGATCGCCAGACAGAAGGCGCATGCGCACCGGATGTATGTGACGGAGATCACGCAGAAGGCGGAAACGCTGCGCTTTGTGCTCTATGAGCAGGCTCCGGCTGACCCGGGACAGGTTCAGCCGTTTGTGGAAAAATTTGAGGGAGCAGTCATTTTTGTGCCTGATAAGGCTGCACCGTCATTTTTATACCGGATGAATTATAATAGCAGGCAGAAAACTGTAAATGTGACAGAGGCAGTCAGCGTATTTTTAGATGAGCTGGCAATGCTCTATCCGGAGCAGGAGTAGGAGAATGCAGTTAACTTTGCTCATCATCGGGCGCTCACCTCATCACCTGCAAAATGTGTTCATTCATGCAAGCATGATTCACACATTTTTGTCGGTGATGGCTAAACTGTTATGTGAAAAAAGAGTGAACAGGGGGCGTTCTATTGCATTCTGTGGGTTAAGGACGTATAATCGGTAGTGCGGGTGAATCAGTCAGTCGCAGATAAGACTTAGGAGGATATTTATCATGAAGCTAAAAAAGTTGTCCATACTGGCATTGGGCGGTGTGCTCCTGACGGGCACGATGCTGACTGGCTGCGGATCGATGGATCCGGCTGAGACGGTAGCAACCGTAAACGGTACCGAGATCAGTCTGGGACTGGCAAATTATATGGCACAGTATACAGCGGTTGATTATGACACCTACTACATGTCCTATTTTGGAGAGGATATGTGGACAAGGGAGAGCGGGGATGACGCGGAGACGATGACAGACCGCGTGAAGGACAATACACTGGAGTCTCTGGAGGAGTATTATCTGCTGGAGGAGCACATGGATGAGTACGGTGTGTCACTCACGGAGGATGAGATTAGCAAAATCGAGTCTGCGGCAGCCGAGTTTATGTCCGTGAATACCGATGAAGCGATCGAGGCGATGGGCGCGACAGAGGACTATGTCAAGGAGCAGCTCCGTCTGGCAACGGTGCAACAGAAGATGTATGATGCGATCGTTGCGGGGGCAGATACCGACGTTTCCGACGAGGAATGCGCACAAAAGACATTCAGCTATGTACGCGTGTCAAAGAGTGCCAGCTCGGATGATGAGGATAGCAAGACCGATGAGGAGGCAGCAGCCGAGGCAAAGGAAAAGGCGCAGCAGATCTTAGACGAAGCGCTGAGCGGCAGCTCAGAGGATCCGTTAAAGACGGCGGCAGAGGCACATGATGCAAGCAAGGCGACCTGCTCTTACGGTGAAAAGGATCTCCAGAGCGAGGATGACAATTCTACCTATCTGGATATGGCAGTGCTGGAGGTAGCGGAGAAGCTCGGTGAGGGTGAATACAGCCAGACCCTGATCGACACCGACGATTATTATTATGTGATCCGCATGGACAGCCTTGATGACAAGGAGGCAGCAGAGCGTGAGCGCGAGTCGATCATTTCCGACCGCAAGCAGGCATTGTATGATGAGACATTGGACGGCTACAAGGATGCGGCACAGTGGTCCGTAGACGACAAGGTATGGGAGCCGGTGAACTTCGATATCATTTATTCAAAGTCATTGCAGCAGACGAGCGGTGATACTACACAGACAGAGAGCACGGATGAGACGACCGATGGAACAACGGACGAGACGACCGATAGCACGACGGATGAGACAACCGATAGCACATCGGATACGACATCCGGGGAAACGGCTGCAGATTCAGAGTCATAAGATCGGGCTGGACAGTTACGATAGAATAAAAGCTAACAAGAATCAGGGACCGGATGGTTCCTGATTCTTTTCGGAGAATAGGTATGAAAAAACTGTTGATCTATTTAAAGGATTATAAGAAAGAATCGGTGATCGCGCCGCTGTTTAAGATGCTGGAGGCACTGTTTGACCTGCTTGTGCCGCTTGTCGTGGCATCGATCATCAATCACGGCATTAAATATGGGGACAAGCCCTACATTTATAAGATGTGCGGCGTGCTGATCCTGCTGGCGGCAGTCGGGCTGCTCTGCGCGATCTGTGCACAGTATTTCGCGGCAAAGGCGGCAGTCGGTTTCGCCGCAAAGCTGCGCCATGCATTGTTTTCGCATATCCAGTCGCTGTCCTTTACAGAGCTGGATACACAGGGGACCTCCGCACTCATGAACCGGATGACCAGTGATGTCAACCAGCTGCAAAACGGTGTAAATATGACGTTGCGGTTGCTGCTGCGCTCGCCGTTTATCGTATTCGGGGCGATGATTCTGGCATTTACCGTGAATGCACAGGCGGCAGTGACGTTTGTTATTGAGATACCGGTTCTGTTCATCATAGTATTTGGCATTATTTACGCGACCCTGCCGCTGTACCGCCGGGTGCAGGAGCGGCTGGATCAGGTGCTGCGCCGCACGCGTGAGAATCTGACCGGTGTGCGTGTGATCCGCGCGTTTCACCGTGAGGATGAGGAAATCGACAGCTTTCACAGCGAGAATGAGGTGTTAAAAAAGGAGCAGCTCTATGTCGGAAAAATATCGGCGCTGATGAATCCGCTGACGTATGTCGTCATCAATCTGGGTGTGATTGCACTGCTGGCACAGGGCGGATATCATGTATCCATCGGTACGATGGAGCAGGGCGATGTGGTAGCGATGCTCGATTATATGTCACAGATTCTCGTCGAGCTGGTCAAAATGGCAAATACCATCGTATTGCTGACCCGCGCGTTGGCGAGCGGCAGACGTGTGTCGGACGTGCTGGATGTACAGTCGTCTATGGAGTTTGAGACTGCTTTGGTGGTACAGCCAACGCTGGCAGATGGTGAGGAAATCATTGGATTTTCGCATGTAGACCTGACTTATGCGGGTGCAGGTGACAAGTCGCTGGAGGATCTGACCTTCTCGGTCAAAAGGGGTCAGACAGTCGGTATCATTGGCGGAACCGGATCAGGAAAAACGTCGCTCGTACACTTGATTCCTCGTTTTTATGATGCGTCGTCCGGTGAAGTACGGATCGCCGGAAAGGATGTGAAGTCTTATACAAAGGAGCAGCTCCGCGGCATGGTCGGAACTGTCATGCAGAAGGCGGTGCTCTTTCAGGGAACGATCCGCGAGAACCTGCTGTGGGGTAATCCGGATGCAACGGATGAACAGCTTTGGGAAGCATTGACGATCGCACAGGCAAAGGAGGTCGTGGAGGGAAAGGCGGACGGACTCGACGAGCAGATCGAACAGGGCGGACGCAATCTGTCCGGCGGACAGCGCCAGAGACTGGCGATCGCGCGGACGCTGGTTTCACAGCCAGAGATACTGATTCTCGATGACAGTGCCTCGGCGCTGGACTATGCGACGGACGCAAGGCTGCGCATGGCGATCGCCTCGCTCGACCCGAAGCCCACGGTTCTGATCGTCTCACAGCGGGCGGCTTCGATATTATATGCTGACTTGATTATTGTGATGGATGGCGGAAAAATTGTCGATATCGGAACACATCAGGAATTGCTGGAGCGCTGCATAGTTTATCAGGAGATCTATGATTCCCAGTTTGACAACCGAAAGACACAGGCGGGAAAGGAGGCGTGAGACAGATGGAGCAAAATAAGGCTTTTAAACAGGAAACAGTCAAAAAGGTACTTCGTTATGTCAGGGGCTACTGGTATTATCTGGCAGGCAGCATCCTTCTCGCGTTGCTCGTCGTCGTGCTGACGCTGTGTGTGCCGAGACTGACCGGTGAAGCAGTCGATTGTATTGTCGGAAAAGGGCAGGTGGATTTTGCTGCCCTGACGGATATTTTGCGGTTGATCGCTGCAGTAATTGTAGGAAATAGTATTGCACAGTGGGCGATGGCGCGCTGTAATAACCGCCTGACCTACAACGTCACACAGGATATCCGAAACGATGCCGCCGAGCGGCTGCAGCATTTGCCGCTGGCTTATCTCGATGGGCATTCAGTCGGGGATATTACGAGCCGGATGATCTCGGATGTTGACCAGTTTGCGGACGGACTGCTGCTCGGCTTTACGCAGTTATTTACCGGAGTGATCACAATTTTTGGCACGCTGCTGTTCATGCTGCGTGAGGATGCGGGAATCGCGCTCGTCGTGATCGTGGTGACACCGCTGTCGTTGTTTTCGGCGAGCTTTATCGCGAAAAAGACATATCACATGTTCCAGCAGCAGGCGCAGATCCGCGGGGAACAGACGGCGTATATGGATGAGATGGTGCAGAATCAGAAGGTCGTACAAAGCTACGGTCATGAGGAGGCCGCGCAGGAGCACTTTGACGAGATCAATGACCGTTTGGAGGAGTGTTCGAGAAAGGCAGTATTCTTTTCTTCACTGACGAATCCGACGACCCGATTTGTCAATAATATTGTATATGCGGCAGTCGCGGTATTCGGTGCGCTGTCTGCGGTAAACGGCAATCTGACAGTCGGTCAGTTGTCCTGCTTTTTGAATTATGCAAGCCAGTACACAAAGCCGTTCAATGAGATTTCGGGTGTCGTGGCGGAGCTGCAGAACGCGATCGCATGTGCGGCGCGCGTTTTTGAGCTGATCGAGACACCGCCGGAGGTGGCAGAGGACGCGGATGCGAAGGTGCTGACGGATGCCCGGGGCAATGTCGATCTGGAGCATGTCTATTTTTCCTATACACAGGAGCAGCGTCTGATCGAGGACTTTAACCTGCATGTGCAGCCCGGCCAGCGAATCGCGATCGTAGGTCCGACCGGATGCGGCAAGACGACACTCATCAACCTGCTCATGCGTTTTTATGATGTAAAGGACGGTGCAATCTGCGTAGACGGTACGGATATCCGGCATGTGACCAGAGAGAGTCTCAGGGAGGGCTATGGCATGGTGCTGCAGGAGACATGGCTGCATTCCGGCACGATTCGGGACAATCTGTGCATGGGCAAGCCGGATGCGACGGATGAGGAGATCATCGCAGCGGCAAAGGCGAGCCATTGCCACAGCTTTATCAAACGGCTGCCGCACGGTTATGACACCCTGATGGGCGAGGAGGGCGGCGGTCTGTCGCAGGGACAGAAGCAGCTTTTGTGTATCGCGCGTGTCATGCTGTGCCTGCCGCCGATGCTCATACTCGATGAGGCGACCAGCTCGATCGATACGCGTACCGAGCTTAAGATCCAGAATGCGTTTGCAACTATGATGAAGGGCAGGACGAGCTTTATCGTCGCACACCGCCTGTCCACGATCCAGAGTGCCGATGTGATACTTGTTATGAAGGACGGACATATCATTGAGCAGGGCAGTCATGCGCAGCTGCTTGCAGCGGACGGATTTTACGCAAAGC